>DASTBI010000222.1 GCA_035712145.1 Candidatus Eisenbacteria bacterium
GGTTCCGCTCGCGGTGGGGTGGAACGCGATCGGCAATCCCTTCGACTTCCCCGTCGCATGGGCGGACGTGCGGCGCGACTCGATCGCGGTGGGAGAGCCCGTCGCCTTCGACTGGATGGGTGGCTCGATCGGGGACTATTCGGAAGACACGCCCGCACTCCTCGAGCCATTCGAGGGGTACTTCGTCCACTCGTCCGAGGTGGAGACGCTCTGGGTGCTGCCGCGGGCCGCGGCTCCGGTCTCGTCGCCGGCCGTGACGCGCCTCGAAGCAAGCTCCAATGGCTCGTGGCGGTTCCGTCTTCGGGCGCGCACCCAAAGCGCGGAGGACGGCAGCAATGACTTCGGCGTCGCTGGGACTTCCACCTTCGACTTCAGAAAGTGGTCGAAGCCGCCGCGGCCGCCCGGACCCTGGGTGAGGATCGGATTCACTCGCCCCGAAAGTGGCGCGGACCAAACGTATCGCCGCGACCTTCGTCCCCCGGGCGCCGCGGGGGAGACATGGGAGATCGAGGTCCGTAGCGGATCGGCGGGCGAGGTCGTGACGGTGGAAGGAGCGCCCATCATCTCACCGCCCCCAGGCCTCGCGATGAAGCTCATCGACCGGGAGACGGGGGAGATCATCTCGGCCGCCAGGGCCGACATCGCGTTCGCGTACCGCATCGTCTCTCGTGGAGCAGCGCCATACCGGCTGGCTGTCGTTGCTGGATCCGAGCAGTACGTGGCGGCGGCCGTGCAGAAGTCGCTCTCCGTGCCGGCGCGGGTTACGCTCGACCCGAACGCGCCCAATCCATTCCACAACGCGACTCGCCTCCGGTTCGGAATGCCTCGCGCGGACGAGGTCACCCTCGAGGTCTTCAGCGTGCTCGGACAGAGGATCGCGGTCCCGGTCGACCGCTCTCGATTCGCCCCCGGGCACCATTCGATCGTCTGGGACGGAGCGACCGCCGCGGGAGAGCAGGCTCCGGCGGGTGTTTATCTCTTCCGGCTCAAGGTGGGCAATGAGAGCGTCGTTCGGCGAGCCATCCGCCTCCCGTAGGGGGGCACGATGTCCACCAACCCAAGTGGGGCGGCGGATGTCATAGTTGCAACCCGAAGGAAGAGGCAGAACAGAACGGAAGGTCCAATGAGTCGCTCCCCCCGAATCAGCGGCGGCTTCATCCGCCCCATCGCAGGGCGAGTCCTTTTCGCGCCCATCTGCGCCTTGGGAATCTTGCTCTCGGCTTCCGGAGCCCAGGCTCAGGCGGTCAGCAACAAGCTCTGGATCACGGATGGCGGCGTGCACGCCGTGGTCACCGATGGCTCGACGCTCTACATAGGCGGCTCGTTCAGCCGGGTCGGGCCTGCCACCGGCGGCGGAGTGCCGATCGATGCCTCGACCGCTCTACCGATCGCCGACTTCCCCTTGGTCAGCGGGACCGTGTACGCCGTCGTCGGGGACGGGTCGGGCGGTTTCTTCATCGGGGGCTCATTCACGAGGGTCGGCGGGCTCGCGCGGCAGAACCTGGCTCACGTGGACTTCAACATGCAGGTCACCGCCTGGAATCCGAGCCCCGACCACACGGTCCGAGCGCTCGTCCTGGACGGAGGCGTGCTCTATGTCGGGGGACTCTTCTCGAACATCGGCGGTCAGGCCCGACGTGGGATCGCGGCGATCGACCCTTCCACGGGACTCGCCACCTCCTGGTATCCGGGGGACATCAACATCGTCTACGCGCTCGCCGTGAGCGGAAGCACATTGTACATAGGCGGCAACTTCTGCTGCGTGGGCGCCATCTTCCGCAGTGACGTTGCGGCAGTGGACATTCCCACGGGAACGGTGAAGAGCTGGAACCCCAACGCGAACTTTCAGGTCCTCACCCTCTCCGTGGTCGGCTCGACCGTGTACGCGGGCGGTCTCTTCACCTCGATCGGGGGACAGTCGCGGAACAAGATCGCGGCGCTCGACGCCACGACGGGTCTGGCCACCTCGTGGAACCCGAACGCGAGTTCCAATGTCTACGCGGTCTTCGGCACCGGCAGCGCCGTGTACGTGGGCGGAGACTTCATCACGATCGGCGGCCAGTCGAGAAACTACATCGCGGCGATCGATCCCATCGACGGTTCCGCCATGAGCTGGAACCCCAACGCGAACGAAACCGTTCGCACACTTCAGCGGATCGGATCCCGGGTCTATGCCGGCGGCGAGTTCTCCATCATTGGCGGACAGCTGCGGAATCGGATCGCCGAGCTGGACGCGACGACCGGCTCCGCGAGCGCATGGAACCCGAGTGCGAACAACATCGTGGAATGCCTCTTGACCGATGGATTCGTCGTGTTCGTTGGCGGGTCGCTCACGAGTGTTGGTGGTGTGATCCGCAACAACATCGCGGCGCTCGATCTCGCGAGCGGCGTAGCCACGGGATGGAATCCCAACGCGAACAGCGTGGTGCAGGCACTCGCGATCGCAGGACAAACGGTGTATGCCGGCGGGCAGTTCACGAACGTGGGGGGTCAGACGCGAAACCGGATCGCGGCGCTCAGCGCTTCCACGGGTCTGGCCACGTCGTGGAATCCGAACGCGAACAACGCCGTGGCGGCCCTGTCGGTGAGCGGCAATCTCGTGTACGCGGGTGGATGGTTCACCATCATCGCCGGCCAGCCGCGGAGCTTCATCGCGGCCCTGGATGCCGTCAGCGGTACCAACACCTCCTGGAACCCCAACGCGAACAACCCGGTCTATGCGCTGGCGTCGAGCGGGACCACGGTGTACGCGGGCGGATCTTTCACCGCGATCGGCGGCCAGGCTCGGAACAGCATCGCGGCGCTGGATGCCGGAAGCGGTCTTCCCACCGCGTGGAACCCGAACGCGAACAGCAATGTCCTCGCTCTGGCCGTAGGCGGAAACACGGTCTACGCGGGCGGTGATTTTGGCAGCATCGGCGGGCAGGCGCGCAGCGGCATCGCCGCGCTGGATGCCGGCACCGGGCTCGCCACATCCTGGAATCCGAATTCGAACGGCTCGGTCTATGCGCTGTCGGTCCGCGGAACCACGGTGTATGCCGGTGGATCCTTCGCGAACATTGGGGGGCAGGCTCGAACCGCGATCGCTGCGCTGGAGGGGACGACCGGATCGGCGCTCCCCTGGAATCCGGGAGCGAACAATCCCGTCAACGCGCTGGCGGTGACCGCGACGACGGTATACGCGGGAGGAAATTTCTCGCTCATGGGCGGGGCGCCGCTCGTGGGAATCGCGGCGATCAACGCCGCGCCTTCGCTCGAGAGCGTGGTGCCCGCGACCGGTGGAAACGCGGGACCCGTGACGCTCAGCGTGAATGGGGAAGGGTTGGCTGCCTGGAGCTCCATTTCGCTCACACGCTCCGGCGAGCCGGCCATCCCCGGAGTCAATCCGATCGCGGCCGCGGACGGGTCGAACATCAAGGCGACGTTCTACCTCGACGGGGCCCTCCCCGGCCTCTGGAGCTTGACGTTCTATCACTCCGATGGACAGATCGCCGTCCTGACGGACGGGTTCACGATCGAGGAGGTCGAGGGGCCGCAGTTGCGGGTGGGGATCGTGGGGACTTCGCTGATCGGCGGAAATCCCGTGGTTCGCAGGGACCGTCGCACGGCGTTCGACCTGGTGATCGAGAACCCGGGCAACGTGGATGCCTGGTCGGTGCCGCTGTGGCTCGCGGGCGTGCCATTGGACGCCACGGTCGAGCTCGACTTCGCACTGTCGTATCCGCCGCAGTTTCAAGGCCAGCCTGACTGGTCCACGGTGCCGCTCTTCTTCACCAGCTCGAGCGGAAAGTACCTCCCGATCGTGATCCCGCGGGTGCCGCCGGGGACGACCACGCGTCGCATCTACCTGACCGTGCCGGGCCCGACACATCCGCCGTTCCAGCTCATCGCGGCGGTGGCGCCGCCATGGGTGGACGGGGTGGTGTTCCGAAGCTGTCTCTCGCCGGCGGCCGGGATCGGCAACCCGGCGTGCATGGGAACCCAGCTCGACGGGCTGAACGCCCACCTGGCGGCGAACCCGGGCATCGAGGGGCTGAGCGGGATCGCCTGGTGGGCCAAGATCGCGTGGGTGTGCGAAGGCGCCGGCACCTTGCCCGCCGCGCTGGTGAAGGCGGAGCAGGTGCTCGATTACCTTGAAGGCTCCGTGCAATCGGGAACGTCGACCGCCGGATGCGAGAACGTTTCTCGGCCGCGCTGGCGGGACGTGCAGATGGTGAGCGTGGTGGGCTCGGTCGATCCCAATGAAAAGATAGGTCTCCAAGGTTCGTTCGCGGGTCAGACGGTGCTGCCGTACACGATCCGCTTCGAGAACTTCAGCACCGCGACGCTGCCCGCGCAGGACGTGATCGTGACCGATCAGCTCAACGGCAGCGTGCTGGAGCTGTCCACGTTGAGCCTCGACCAGATCACGTTCGGCAACCGGCACATCTATCCTCCGCCCGGACTCACGAGCTTCTCCACGACCGTCGACCTGCGGCCGCAGAAGAACCTGCTCGTCAGCGTTTCGGCGAGCCTCGATCCGATCACCCAGGTGGTGAGCTGGCATTTCAGCTCGATCGACCCGGCCACCGGCCGGACACCTGCCGATCTGCAGATGGGCTTCCTGCCGCCCAACAACGTTCCTCCCGAGGGGGAGGGGAGCGTGATGTTCACCGTGATGCCGAAGCCCGGGCTCGCGACCGGCACCCAGATCAGCAACGCCGCGTCGATCGTGTTCGACGACCCACCGGCCACGAATACGCTGGCCTGGACGAACGGCGTGGACAACAGCCCGCCGGCGAGCAACGTGCTGCCGATCCCGCCGCAGTCTCACCTGCCCAGCATCCCGGTGAGCTGGGGGCCGAGCGGGGCGCCCTCCGATCTCAGGGACTACACGATCTACGTGAAGCAGGACACGGGACCCTATCGCGTGTGGCGGCTCAACACGCCGACCACGAGCGACACGCTGGTCCCGCCACAGGATCACAAGCTTCATACGTTCTCGTTCTACAGCGTCGCGCGCGACCAGCTCGGGAACATCGAGGCGGCGCCGCCGGTGCCCGATGCCACCACGCAATCGACCACGGCGGTGGAAGGGGGCCCAGCACCCGTGATGCTGGCGCTGGCCGGTGCGCGACCGAACCCGACGCGCGGGCCGATTCAGGTGTGGCTCACGCTCCCGAGCCGGGAGCGGGCCACCTTGGAGCTTCTCGACATCGCCGGGCGGCGCGTGGCCCAGCGCGAGGTGGGGGAGCTCGGGCCGGGGGCGCACCTCGTGACGCTGGCGCTTTCACCTGCGCCACGGGCGGGCCTCTACTTCCTGCGCCTCAAGCAGGGAGATCGCGAGCTCACGGGTCGCGTCGCATTGATTCGCTAGTACGTTCACTCTCTGCTGGCCGTTCGAAGCGGCAATATGTCGGCCGGGCTCGGGGTACCGATTGTTCGTTTGAGGCGCCGCGT
>DASTBI010000223.1 GCA_035712145.1 Candidatus Eisenbacteria bacterium
CACCTCACCGACTTCGAGCACCCACACGCGCCGGCGCTCGAGTCCCGCCTTCATCGCCGTCGCGCGGCGCCGTGGCACGAAGATCAGCAGGCCGCCGGAGGTTTGAGGATCGTAGAGCGCGAGCTTCACATCCTCCGGAAGGTTCCCCTCGTCCACCTTGTCGGCGTAGAAGAGGCGGTTCTTCTGCAGTCCTCCGGCGATCTCACCGGCGGTTGCCAGCTCCAGCACGCGGGGCAGGAACAGGCGCGGCGTCGGGGTGAGGCGGATGGTCACGCCGCTCGCGTCGGCCACCTGCGATCCGTGCCCCAGCAGGCCGAATCCCGTGACGTCGGTCGCCGCTCGCGCGCCGAATTCCACTGCAGCCTCTGACGCGCGCCGGTTGAGCGTCGCCATCTGCTTCGTGAGCCGGCGCTCGAGCCGCGGATCCAGGTTGCCGTGCTTGAGCGCGGTCGACAGGATGCCGGTGCCCAGCGGCTTGGTGAGCAGCACGCGATCGCCCGGGCGCGCTCCGGCGTTGGACAGCAGCTGACGGCGCTTGACGACACCGGTGACTGCGTACCCGAACTTCAGCTCCGGATCGCGCACCGAATGTCCGCCCAGAACGCTCACGCCGGCTTCGCGCATCTTGGCTTCGCCGCCTCTCAGGATCTCCCGCAGCACCTCGGGCGGCAGCGTGGCATCCGGGTAGCACAGCACGGCGAGCGCGGTGAGCGGCGTGGCCCCCATGGCGTAGACGTCGGAGAGGGCATTGGCCGCGGCGATCTGCCCGTAGTCGAACGGATCGTCCACCACCGGGGTGAAGAAGTCGACGGTCTGCACCAGCGCTTCACCCTTGCCGTGCAGAAAGACGCCCGCGTCGTCCAGAGTCGTGTGATCCACCAGGACGCGGCGGTCACGCTTCCCCGGAGTCAGCCCTTGCAACGCCGTGCGCAGGTCTCCCGGACCCAGCTTTGACGCTCAACCGGCGCAGGCCACCTGAGCGGTGAGCTTCACCTCGATGCGCCGCCGCTCGTCGCGGGGAGATGTCTTCGGCAGGGCCGCTCCTTCCGCCTACGCGCGCTTGAAGGCGACGGCTTCGATCTCGACCCGAGCGCCTTTGGGCAGGCCCACCGCGGCGATGGTGGTACGCGCCGGAGGAGGTCCGGTGAAACGGCGCGCGTAGATTTCGTTCATGGCCTGGAAGTCCTGCATGTCGGTGAGGAACACCGTGGTCTTGACCACGTCGGCAAAACCGCATCCCGCGCCCTCGAGCACCGCCTCGAGGTTCTGGAACACGCGCTCGGTCTGTTCGGCGATGCCACCGGTGACCAGCTCGCCGCGCGCCGGGTCGATCCCGACCTGCCCCGCGGTGAATACCAGTCGTCCGACCCCCGGAAGCTCGATGACCTGGCCCTGGCTGTAGGGACCGATCGCCCGCGGCGCCCCCTCGACCTCGATCGCGCGCATCGTCATTCGACGGTCACGCTCTTGGCCAGGTTGCGCGGTTGATCGACGTCGCAGCCCCGCAATACCGCCGTGTGGTAGGCCAGCAGCTGGAGCGGGATGACCGAGAGCAGCGGCTGCAGGCACGACACCGTGGGCGGCACGTAGAGCACGTGATCGGCCAGCTCCTGCACGTGCTGGTCGCCTTCGGTGGCGATCGCGATGATGCGGCCGCGGCGCGCGCGCACCTCCATCATGTTGTTCATGACCTTGTCGTAGGCGGCGTCGCGGGTGCAGATGAAGACCACGGGCATGTGGTCGTCGATCAAGGCGATCGGGCCGTGCTTCATCTCCGCCGCGGGATAGCCCTCGGCGTGGATGTAGGAGATCTCCTTGAGCTTGAGCGCGCCTTCCAGCGCCACCGGGAAGTTGTAGCCGCGTCCCAGGTAGAGGAAGTTGTTGTGCTTGGCATGCTCCTCGGCGATCCGCTTCACAGGGTCGCTGTGGTCGAGGATGCGCTGGATCTTCTCCGGGATCTCTTCCAGCGCGCGGGCCACCTCGATCCCGTCCTCCAGCGACATCTGGCGCTGGCGAGCGAGCGCCAGCGTGACCAGAGCCAGCACCGTCACCTGGCTCGTGAAGGCCTTGGTCGAGGCCACGCCGATCTCCGGCCCCGCGTGGATGTACACCCCCGCGTTCGATTCACGCGCGATGGTGGAGCCCACCACATTGACGATCCCGAACGCGCGCGCGCCCTTGCGCTGCGCCTCCCGCATCGCCGCCAGCGTGTCGGCGGTCTCTCCCGACTGCGAGATGACCAGCACCGCGGTGCCCTGGTTGACGATGGGATTGCGGTAGCGGAACTCGGAAGCGTATTCGACCTCGACCGGAATGCGCGCGTGCTCTTCCAGCATGTATTCGCCGATCAGCCCGGCGTGCCACGAGGTGCCGCAAGCCAGGATGATGATGCGGCGGATCTCGCGCATTTCCTCCGGCGTCAGCTTGAGGCCGCTCAGCCGCGCGGTGCCCGATTCCAGGAGCAGACGGCCGCGTATCCCGTTGCGCACCGACTCCGGCTGCTCGTGGATCTCCTTGAGCATGAAGTGCTCGTATCCGCCCTTCTCGATGCGGGCGAGATCCCACTCCACTTCGTGCACCTGCTTGTTGACCGGCGCATGCGCAATGGTCGAGGTGTGGAGACCGTCGGGCGTGAGCGTGACCATCTCGCCATCGTCGAGATAGATGACCTGCCGCGTGTGCTCGACGATCGGCGCCACATCGGAGGCCAGGAAGTATTCGCCGTCCGCGACGCCGACCACCAGCGGACTGCCGTGCCTGGCGCCGATCACCACGCCCGGTTCGTCGGCCGACACCACCGCGATTCCGTACGTCCCTTCGACCAGCCGCAGCGCCGCGCCCACCGCCTGCTCGAGCTTGAGGCCGCGCTTCACGTGCTCTTCGACGAGGTGGACCAGGACTTCCGTATCGGTTTCGGTGGTGAACTTGTGTCCCGCTTCCTTGAGGGCGCTCTTCAGAACGAGGTAGTTCTCGATGATGCCGTTGTGCACCAGCGCGATACGGCCTTTGCAGTCCGTGTGCGGGTGGGCGTTGATGTCGTTGGGCTCGCCGTGGGTCGCCCAGCGGGTATGTGCGATGCCCGTGGTTCCCCCCATGTGGCCGTTGAGGCGCGACTCCAGCACGCGAATCTTGCCGGCGGCTTTCGACACTCCGAGCTTGCCGTTCTCCTGGATCGCCACACCGGCGGAGTCATAGCCACGGTATTCGAGACGCTTGAGCCCCTCCATCAGAATGGGGAGGCACTGGCGATGCCCGACGTAGCTCACGATTCCGCACATGGGCCCTCCTACGAAGCTCCGGCCAGCGCGCGGCTCGCGATGGCGACCAGTTCACCCGTACGACCCTCGCTCGGCGATTCGGCGATCACGCGCACGACTGGCTCGGTGCCCGACGGCCTCACGTGGACCCAGTCCTCGCCCTGAGAGAGGCGCAAGCCGTCGGTCGACTCGGCCGCGAAACCCGGAAAGGCGGCGCGCAGACGATCCGCGGCGCGCTCCCAGGGCTCGGGAGAGCGCCCGGCCTTCTGCTTTCGCATCACCAGACGGGGAAGACGATCGGCCAACGCGCGCAACGACTCACCATTTCTCATGGCCTGGGCGATCAGAGCGATCGCGACGAGGCCGTCACGTCCGTAGTGTGCGGCCGGCAGGATGACGCCACCATTGCCTTCACCGCCGACCACCGCTCGCAGCTCGCGCATGGCGGCGACCACGTGCGCCTCGCCCACCGGTGATCGATGGAGGGGCACACCGGCGTGCGCGCAAACGGCGTCCATCATACGGGAGGTGGATAGGTTTGTCACCACCGGGCCCTTGCGGCGCGTGAGCACGGTGGCCGTCGCCAGCGCGACCGTGAACTCTTCACCGAGCGGCAAGCCCGCGCCGTCCACGAAAGCCGCGCGGTCGGCGTCCGGGTCGAGCGCGACGCCGAAATCGGCCTTGGCTTCCCGCACGGCCTGGCCCAGGGATCCGAGATGCTCCGGCAGCGGCTCGAGCTCGCGCGTGAACTCGCCGTTCGGCACACAGTCGAGCTCGATCACGTGCGCGTTGAGCTCGCGCAGCAGTCGCGGGGCCGTCACTCCCCCGACACTCGCGCAACCGTCGACCACGACCCTGAGCGAGCGTTTGCGGATGGCTTCGACGTCGATGTCGGAGAGCCCGAGCACGCGCTCGATGTGCCAATCATCTGCGCGAGTTTCCGTGCGCTCGCTCCCTATTTGCTCGAAAGACTTCCACAGGTCGCGATCGGCCTCGAAGCGTGCCTTCACCTTCGCTCCGGTCTCGGCATCGATGAACTCGCCGCGGCCCGAGAGGAATTTGAGCGCATTCCATTCCGCCGGGTTGTGGCTGGCGGTGAGGATGATTCCGCCCGCCGCCTCGAGTTTCTCGACGGCGAGCTGGGTGGCCGGCGTGGTGGCGAGCCCCAGGTCCGCCACATCGCGGCCGGCGGCCATCAAGCCCGCGGAGACCGCGCGGTACACCATCGGGCCCGAGCGTCGGGCATCACGCCCCACGACGATCTCCCCGGGGGGCAGCTCGGCGGCGAAGGCCGCCACGAAGCGCGCCAGCACCGGAGGCGTCAGCGACTCCCCGACGATGCCGCGCACCCCGGCGACGCTGATCATGAGCGGTGCGTTCATGGGGCGCGGAGGTTACGCGAGGGGCGCACCCGCACCAAGTGCCGAGCCGGTGCTAGGCTCGTCATCGAAGGGAGGACGAATGACCCGGGACGAGCTGATGAAGATGGAGCGAGCGCTGGACAAGGCGACCACGGCCCTCGGGGTCGCCGGCGAGGCCGCCACGCTCGGGAAGAGCAAGGATGTCGAGCGCGCGATCAAGGAGGCGGCGGAAGAACTCAAGGAGTGCCGACAGATCCTCGGCCACATCCGCGTCGAAGGCTGACCATGAAGTGGAGCTGGCGACCGGAATCGAACCAGCCGCTGGAGATCACAGCCAGAGATCGAAGCCGGCTCGCAGGGTGATGAGCATGAGATCGGGCTGCCCCAAGTCCTGGTTCTCGCCCAGGAAGTCGCCGCGAACCTCGATGCGCACCGTTCCACGATCCTTGGCCACCACATGTCTCACCCCGATGCCCCCGCCGTAGGACTTGGTGGTCGTCGTCAGAGCGTCGCCACCCTGACGGATCAATCCCACGCCCGCGTTGACGAATGGCGCGATCAATGAATGCTCCAGGAAGACGTGCTGGTAGCCGAGCGTGCCGACGGTGAGAACGATCGAGCTCCCGCCTTCGTCGATCCATATGGCCCCGAGGTCCAGGATGGCCTCGTTGGTTCGAAAGACGCTGCCGAACGCGAGCCGAAGGGAAGGCTGATAGGCGAAGGCGTTGCCGGGCGCCGCCGCGATGGTGCTGGAGCCTCCGCCTTCTTCGGCGCGAAGTGAGCTCAGCCCGAGATGGGTGCCCAAGCTCCAGGCCCCGGCCAGCGTGGGAGAGGGCAGCACGCCGAGAATCACCACCGTCAGACCTCGGATCCACGTTCTGGACATCGGTCGGCCTCCGGGTTGAAGATTCCGCCCGCGCAGGATCGCAGCGTAAGGCGAGACGTGCAATGAGAGGTGCGATGCCCTTGGGCTCGATGGTGCGGCAGGTGAGGGGACGACTCGGCGTCGGCGTCGGCGCCGCGGCCCTGCTCGTTTCGTGCAGCAGTCTGCCGGAGGGGCCCAATGACAACGCCTGGAGACTCCTGCCGGGGCACGTCGAAACCCTTCAGGTTCCCGCGTTCCGCAATGGACGGCAGTGCTGGGTCTACCTGCCACCCGGGTACGCGACGAGCACGCGTCGGTATCCCGTGCTCTACATGAACGACGGGCAGACGGCATTCGAAGGGAATTCCGGGATCCACGTCAACCGCATCTGCGAGGATCTGATTCGCAGCGGCGAGATCGAGCCCATCATCGTCGTCGCCGTGTCCCCTTTGAATTTCGACCAGCGATTCGTCGACTACACTCCTTGGCCAGGCCCCTATCACCGTCCCAGCGGGTTCGGCGACTTCTACCTGCAGGCGCTGCGCGACACGTTGAAGCCCGAGATCGACAGACGCTATCGCACACTGCCGGACCAGGCGAACACCGCGATCGAGGGCGGTTCGCTGAGTGGCCTGATCGCCGCTTACGCGGGGTTCGAGTACGACAGCACGTTCGGAAAGGTCGCGGCGTTCTCACCGAGCTATTGGTGGTGGGGGGATGGCGGCAAGACGATCTACGACGTGGTTCCGGCCACCCGGTGGCAGAGCCGGATCGTCAAGTTCTATCAGGACACGGGCTACGCCGATGACAACGATATCGACTACATGACCGCCCGGCTTAGTCAGAGCGGCTTCATTGAAGGACTCGACTTCATGTCAAATACGGAGCGGGGTGGCACGCACACCCAGGACGCGTGGGAGCACCGGTTCCCCGACATGCTGCGATTCCTGTTTCCGGCCAAGGAAGCGCCCGTTTGGCCGGACCCCATCATCCGGTTTCCGCCGTAGCGATCAGATCTCCTTCGACGCGGCTGTGAAGCCGTGGGTGCCGAAGGTTGGAATGGAGCTGGTGACCGGAATCGAACCGGTGACCCCGTCATTACGAGCGCCCGAAGGCCCTCCCCCGCCTGCGGGACGTACAGGCACTGACGAGACGAAATCCTAGACCAATCGAACGTTGGACGACCTCTCCGGGGACGGAGCGGCAAGCGTCCCCAGCGACCTTCCGCGTCCGTTCCCGCACGTTTCCCGCACGGCGCTACTGCAGCATCCGTCCTGTACGCGGGGCACTAGGCTCGCCTCGAACTGAAATCGAGGCTCGACCAGTTCCGTGCAGTCGGGGCTCGTCTCGCCAGCGATCAATGAGAAGCGAGCAATTGATCTTAGGTCCGCTCGCTCGGAGATCCTTGAACCGTCTCTCGCGCCTTCGAAGACCGTGAGTCGCCGTCCGAGAAAGGAAGGAGGCGCAGCAGGGACGGGGGACTCTCTTCAGTGCGATCGCGTACTGAGAACGTCAGACGATAGAGACCTGGTTCATAGGGCACGAGTGGTCCGCCAGGAACGTACCTAAACCCTGGGATATCGAACTCGAACTCGTGTTTCTCCTTGGGCTCGAGGTACAAGCCGGAGCCAGGCGGCCAGGCAAATCCCAACCGGTATGCGGCCACCGCGGCTCCCTCGAAGTCCTCCAATCCAAGGAGATAGAAACCCGCGCCTTCGCCGATGAGCACTCGTTCGTTCCCTGGATTGCTGAGAGAGAACTGCACCGTGATGACGCCGCCGGTTGGAATGACGCGGGGATCTGCCTTCACCGAGAGGACAAGGTGGTCGCTACTCGAAGCGTCGGCCACCTGTGCCCGCCGCGCCTGCCTCTGCGGAAGCTCCAGAAGAGGAGCATTGGGTTGAACGCAACCGCCCATCGCCAGAATCAGGACGAGGGGAAACATCGGCCTCATGACACCTCCTGACCCCGGTCGAATCTAGAAACCGCGACGCCGATCATTTCGCCCCTTCGACACGTCGTAGCGTCGCTCAAGGTCATCGTGGCATCTGACCGCGCTCACCGTCAATCGTGGAAGGCGCCCAAGTCACGCCAGCGCTTCTCGACGCGGCTGAAGCCGTGCGTGCCGAGGGTCGAAATGGAGCTGGTGACCGGAATCGAACCGGTGACCCCGTCATTACGAGTGACGTGCTCTACCAGCTGAGCTACACCAGCTCCGTGTCGCAGAGCGACTTCGGCCTTGCGAGCGCGCCGCCGAGGCGAAGCAATGGCGAGCGGACCCGTTCCAGAAGTGGGGCGCGACTCTAGCATTTCTTACCCACTCTCGGAAGCGAGACGGTCCAATCCCCCAGCAACGGGAATGCCCCTCACCAAGACCTACGGCTCGGCTTCAGCGAACCCCTGGACGGACCGCCCTCTCCTTGCCGCGCGAGACGCGGCCGCGAGAGGGCCGTCCGGCGGCGACCGCGTTCACGACGTACGTGCCGCTCCGATCGTCCTTGCGAAGCGTGACCACTCTCGATTCCTGCGCATCTTCGAGGAGCTCACTGAAGCTCCCGTAACCCAGGGCCGCCTCGGAGAAGTCGGGGCGCTTCCGCTTCATGGTGTCCTTTACGAGTGAGGCCTGAATCACATCGAAGTTCTCGCGCTGCAGGGCACGCACCGTATCCGCCAACAGCCGGAACGCCTGCTCTCTCCCGTGCGCGGGCCTCGAGCCCGAGTCCGAGGAAGCCGCGCCGGCCTCCAGGTCTTCGTAGTAGATGAACTCGTCGCAGGCGCTGGCGAGCAGCGGTGATGTGGACTTCTTCATCCCGAGTCCGATCACGTGCTTGCCGTTCTCCTTGAGCTTCGACACCAGCGGCGAGAAATCGCTGTCGCCGGAAACGATCGCGAACGTGTCGATGTGCGCCTTGCTCCAGCTGAGGTCCATTGCGTCGACCACGAGTCGAATGTCGGCGGAGTTCTTGCCCGTGGATTCCCGGCGCGGGATCTCGATCAGCTCGATGCCGTTCTCGTGGAGGCTCCGGGTGTGCTCGCGGAAACGATGCCAGTCCGCATAGGCGACCTTCACGATCACCTTCCCCTTTTCGAGCAAACGATCGAGGACGCGCACGATCTCGAAGGGAGCGCTGGCGTCTCGCAAGCCGAGAGCGATGTTCTCGAAATCGATGAACATGGCGATCTGGAGTTGCGGACCAGCGGTCGGGGCGGCGTTAGGCACATGGGCACTATAACCGAGTCCCAACGCACGCGCGCTTCGAGACCGAAAAGATCTGACCGAAGCTCAGTGCTCCATCAACTGCTTGTGGATCACCTCGTAGGCTTCGGGTGAAACGCTTTGGTCGCCGCGCATGGGCTGGTCGTAGTAGACGATCATGAAGATCAGGAGTCCCATGATCGCCGAAAGCAACACCATCAGCAGCCGGTTCAGCTTTCCCCCTTCCCCGACGTCGAGGAAGAAGGCGGAGGCCACCGTGATCAGAGCACCGACCAGGACCACGGCCCACATCGACGCCGGCAACCCGATCGTGACGAAGTGGAGCCTCTCTCGCCGGATCTGGATCATCGTGTTGTAGGCGCCCAACGCTTCCTGGTGATGGGCCAGCTTGCCCAACGTCGCGGGCTCATAGGCATAGAGCGCGTCCTGGAATCGATCCAGCATGCCGACGCCTGCCGCGGGAATCTGGCCGCGGCGCTGCATCGGCCACGCGTCTCGGATGGTGTATTCGGTGTAGCTCTTGAGCTCGTTCCGAAGATGGGTCCGCAATGGTTCGGGGTAGCCCGCGAGGTCGCGATAGAGCGCCGCGATCGATGATGCTTCCTCGGCCACGATCCGCGTGGCCTCCGCATACTTCTCCCAGACCGCGATGGCCAGCAGCGCGACGGCGAGTCCATAGATGATCAGGATGCCGTGGACGATCGTCGCCGTGACCTCGGCCTGGTGCCTCGAGGCCCCGAGCCCCGGCATCACGTAGCGCCGGGTGAGGCCGAAGCCGAGGAAACCGAACACCGCGAACGCGCCCACGATCAGGATCATGAGCGGGATCCAGTGCATGTTCATGAGCCAGTCGACCATGTGCGCGCGGGAATGTACTC
>DASTBI010000224.1 GCA_035712145.1 Candidatus Eisenbacteria bacterium
ATGGCCGAGTGCGTCGATGTCATGGCGGACGCGCTGGCGACGCTGGCCCGCGGCGATGCGGTGCTGCCGCTCCGGAACGTCGTGTCGCTTCCTGATCGCAGCGGGCGCCTCGGGTTGATGCCGGGCTACCTCGGCTCGCCCGCCCGCTTCGGGGTCAAGATCGTCAGCCTCTTTCCGGGCAATCACGGCACGCCGTACGACTCCCACCAGGGCGCGGTGCTGCTCTTCGATCCTCGCGTCGGCAGCGTGCTGACGGTGATCGACGCCGCCTCGATCACCGCCATTCGCACCGCCGGGGTCAGCGGGGTCGCCACCCGGCTGCTCGCCCGTCCGGATGCCGGTGACCTCGCGATCCTCGGCAGCGGCGTCCAGGCGGCCACGCACCTCGAGGCGATGCGCGCGGTGCGCGGGATTCGTCGCGTGCGCGTGTGGAGCCGCGATTCGGCGCGGGCCCGCCGCTTCGCCGAGCGCGAGTCGGAGCGGCAGCACATCGACATCGAGGCCACGCCCAGCGCGCGCGAGGCGGTGGAAGGTGCGAACCTCGTCTGCACCACGACGGCGTCGTCCGAGCCGGTGCTCGAAGGCGCCTGGATCGCGCCCGGCGCTCACATCAACGCCGTGGGCGCATGCGTCCCCACGTCGCGTGAGCTGGACACGGCGGCCGTGCTGCGTTCCCGTCTCTACGTCGACCGCCGGGAATCGGCTCTGGCCGAGGCGGGAGACATCCTGATCCCGATCGCGGAGGGCGCCTTCGGCGAGGAGCACATCGTGGGCGAGCTCGGCGACGTCCTGATCCGCAAGGCGCCGGGGCGCGGCTCGGCGCGCGAGATCACGCTCTTCAAGTCGCTCGGCATCGCGATCGAGGACCTCGCGGCGGCGCAGCACGTGCTCGACCGCGCCATCGCGCAAGGCGCCGGCATGGTGGCGCCGCTGGGCGCGATGCACGATGCGCCCGCTTGAGCCTCCGCCGCTCGCCGACATCCTGGCGGCGCGCGAGAGGATCCAGGGCATCGTGCTCCGCACGCCGCTCGTGCGGCTGCCTCACGAGGGTCCGGAAGAGATCTGGCTCAAGCTCGAGAGTCTTCAGCCCATCGGCTCCTTCAAGCTCCGAGGCGCCTGCAACGCGATGCGCTCGGCCAGTCGTGACTCGCTCGCCAAGGGCGTGGTCACGGCCAGCGCTGGAAACATGGCCCAGGGCGTGGCATGGAACGCTCGCCTCATGGGGGTGCCGTGCGACGTGGTGGTCCCCGATCACGCGCCACGCACCAAGCTCGAAGCGATCGAGCGCCTGGGAGGGAGGATCACCAAAGTGCCGTTCGACCTGTGGTGGAAGGCGATGGTCGAGCGTCGTCACCCTGGACTCGATGGCCTCTTCATCCATCCCGTGAGCGACCCGGCGGTCATCGCGGGCAACGGCACGGTCGGGCTCGAGATCCTCGAGGATCTTCCCGACGTCGAAGCGATCGTGGTTCCCTACGGCGGCGGCGGACAGAGCTGCGGCATCGCGGCGGCGATGCGCGAGCTGGCGCCTTCCGTGCGCGTGTGGGCGGCGGAGGTGGAGACGGCAGCGCCCTTTGCCGCCGCGCTGGCGGCGGGAGAGCCGCGCGCGGTGGAGTACACACCGAGCTTCGTGGACGGCATCGGCGCCAAGGGCGTGCTGGCCGAGATGTGGCCCATGGCGCGCGATCTGCTCGCCGGATCCCAGGTGGTGTCGCTGGCCGAGGTCGCGGCGGCCATCCGGCTGCTGGTCGAGCGCGTGCGCGTGGTCGCCGAGGGCGCCGGCGCCGCGGCGGTCGCGGCGGCCCGCACGGGAAGAATCCAAGCTCGGAAGATCGTGTGCGTGGTTTCCGGGGGAAACATCGACACCGCCACGCTCGCCGGCATCCTCGCCGGGACGATCCCTACTTCTTCGGCTCGAAGCTCAGCGACACGGAGTTGATGCAGTAGCGAAGTCCCGTGGGCCGCGGGCCGTCGTCGAACACGTGTCCCAGATGTCCGCCGCAACGCGCGCACAGCACCTCCACGCGCCGCATGCCGAGGGTGTGGTCGGCGTGCTCCTCGACGTGTCCCTGGATCACGGTCCAGAAGCTCGGCCATCCGGTGCCCGACTCGAACTTGGTCTTCGAGTCGAACAAGTCGAGTCCGCACCCCGCACAGCGGTAGATCCCCGACGCGTGGTGGTCCCAGAACTTGCCGGTGAACGCTCGCTCGGTGCCGCTCTCGCGCAGCACCCGGTACTGCTCCGGCGTCAGCTGCTTCTTCCACTGGTCTTCGGTCTTGCTGATCTTCACGATCTTGTCGCTCGCGGCGGGCTTACCCGCCGTGCCTTTCTTCGCGGCCGTGGAGGTGGCCGTCGAGGCGGCCATCGCAGGTCCTGTCGAGGATCGCGATGCCAGAAACAAGACCAGGAGAGCCACCGCCAGCCACAGGGCCCATCTCATGCCTGACCGTCCTTTGAACGGAACGCCGAGTCCTGACTTCCGGCGCCCTGATTACGGGGATGGGGTTCGTGCGGATGCCGCCCCGGCATTGTGCTCTTGTCAATTCAGGCGGCGCAATCGGCGACCTTTAGATACTTTCCAGGGCGCGTCGATTCCGGCAGATCCCGCCGGTCGAGGGGAGGCGTATCACTCCGGCGGGGTGAAGACGAAAGGCGTCTGGAACGCGGTCACGCCTTCGGGGATCGCGGGGAATCTCCAATCGCGGATCTGCGAGAGCGCGCACGAGGCCAGTCGCTCGGAGCCGACCGTGTTCTGCACCACGGTGGCCTCGATCACCATGCCCGATGCCGCCACCGAGATCGCGACCACCAGCTTGCCCTTGAGGCCGGGTGTGCGCTTGAGCTCGTTGCCATAGCAATACTGGATGCCGGCCGCGTACTTCTGAATGACGGCGAGCAGCGAGGCATTGCTGCGGTACACCCCCGGCGCCGACGCGCCTCCGCCGGTGCCGGAGCCACCATAGCCGTAGCCTCCGGTGCTGCCGCCCGCGCCACCGCCGCCACCGCCGGCGCCACCACCACCACCGCCGCCACCACCACCCGCGCCACCGCCGCCACCGCCGCCACCACCGCCGACACTGGAGAGGCTGCCGATCGCCACCCAGGATCCACCGACGGTCGAGCCGCCGAGATCCGCGGAGCCGGACGGCGCGCCGAGGCTGCTGCCGACCGAAGCCACCTGTTCGCCCGAACGGCCGGCGCGGACGCCGCGTGCGCGGCGTCCGCCTCCGGGCGCCGTGATGGGCGCGCTCGAGCCCGCGCGCAGCGACGTCGACAGTCCGGCGAGCGATTTGGAAAGCGCGGTGCTGGTGCCGGCAAGGCTCGAGGCGACGACGGCCTGTGCGCGTGCGCGGCCGACGGCGCCGCTCGACGAGCCGGGACCCACGGGGCCGGACGCCGCCGGTCCCGAGGGCAGGTTCTTCGGACCCGCGGCCGCGGGACCCGACGGAAGGTCGGGTTTGTTCACGGGACCGGCGGGACCGGGCTCACCGGGAGCCACCGGACCGGGCGCCCCGGGCTTCTTGTCGAGCGCGCCGCGCGAACCCTGCTCACCCGGCAGGGGAGAGATCGGCTTCGGCTTGTCGACGATCAGCTTGGCGAAGCGCGGCGGCAGCTGATCGATGCGAGTGACCACCTGGGCGCGCATCGGCGCCAGCAGGACCACGATCAGGAAGACCCCGCCGGTGATCGCCGAGCCGACCAGGCAGCGGTGGAACAGATCGTTGTCGTCGCCGAAGAACGGCCTGCGATAGGCGTCTGAGATCACGGTGGCCATGAGTGTCGTCCTCAGGATTTCTGGAGCACCGCGAGAGAGATGTTCTCGTACCCGTTCTGGCCGAGCGTGTACATGACCTTCTGCAGAACCCGGAACTCGATGTCGCGATCGCCCTGGATGGTCGCGACCCGGTGCTGAACCGGCTCTGCGCCGCGCAGGCGGGCGATCTCGTCCTGGCGCTGGATCTGGGCCTGGAGATGCGCCGTGAGAGGCGCGATCTCGAGGTTGGGATCGCCCAGAGCCTGGGCCAGCGTGGTGACCCGCTCGCTGCCGATCAGGATCTCGTCGCCGTCGATCGCGACCACCAGCGACGTCTGCGGCGGCGCGTCCGCGTTCGAGCTCGGCAGGTTGATTCCGGCCGGCGGCACCATGACCTCGCCGCCCGCCACATAGCTCTTGAGCAGGAACAGGAGCAGCACGGTCAGGATGTCCATCATCGAGATCAGGTTGACGCTTCCGCTGCCTTCGGTCTTCCTTCGCCAGCCGCCACGGCGATGTCTCATCTCAGGAGCCCTCCAGTCCTTCGGCCAGTGACGCCTCGGGCAGTCCGGCAGAGCGAGCCACGTCCATCACCTCGACGATCTCTTCATAGCGCGTCCGCGGCTGGGAGACGATGCGTACCTCGCGGTGGTCCGGATGCGCGGACGCGAGACCCTGCAGCGCCTGGGCCAGCTCTTCGCGGGCCCTGGTCGCCGCGGCCTCGTCGCCCCGGGGCTGGCGAGCGATGCTCTGCACGATCGAGCCGCTGACCTCCAGCTGATACGCCGCGGGACGAATGTGGATCGCCAGCTCGAGCGGCGTGTCCTGCGGTTCGACCACCGCCGCCTGGTCCGACGGCAGCGTGGTCTTGATCACGGTCACGGGCACGAAGGCGGCCGAGAGCAGCAACAGCGGAATGATCGAGATGAAGACATTGAGCATCGGCATCAGCTCGATCTCCGCGACCACATTGTCGCGGTGGCGCCGTCTCTTCTGGCGACGCTCCCGCATTACCGCGCGCCTCCCGGCATGCTCGTGGCGGTCCGCGTGATGCCTGGCATGACGCCCGAGGCCTGCGGCCGCTGGATCGGCGTCACCTGCGGCGGACCGGACGCGCCCAGCCGGGCCATGGCCTGGCTGAGCCGGACGCTCACTTCGTCGACGTCCTGGGCGATGGCTTCGACCCGCGTGTTGAGCCATCCCTGGATCATCAGCGTGGGAATGGCGACCATGAGGCCGAAGGCCGTCGTGTGGAGCGCTTCCGAGATACCGGCCGACAGATAGGCGGAGCGCTGCGCGGCATCGGCCACGCCGACGCCCGAGATCGCCGTGATCAGACCG
The DNA here is from genome assembly GCA_035712145.1 of Candidatus Eisenbacteria bacterium. NCBI lineage: Bacteria > Candidatus Eiseniibacteriota > Candidatus Eiseniibacteriota bacterium. Next base: position 5,097 of record DASTBI010000224.1, read on the forward strand.
GTGATGGTTCCGAGCAGACCGATCAGCGTCGCCGAGTTGGCCAGCACGCCGAGGTGGGGGAGGCGCTTGGTCAGATCCGGCAGGCAGAGCGTCGCGGCGTTGTCCGCCGTGTACTGGAGATATTCCTCGTCCGCCACGTTCGCCTGCAGCATCGCCTGGGCGACCCGGGCCACGGGAGCCTTGGAGCGGACGGCCAGCCCATGGGCGCCGTTGAGATCGCCGCGACCGACCGCGCGCACCAGGTCATCGGTGAGCTTGCGCCCGTTCAGCGACGCCGCCCGGCTGATGACGATGGCGCGCTCCAGAACGATCGCCACGATCACGACGGCGATCACGAGCACGGCGTGCATGAACATGCCGCCTTCCTTGTAGAAGGTGGCGATGGTCGAGAGCTGATTCATCGCGGATTCTCCTTTCGTGCGTCCGTCGGCTGTTGACCGGTCACTCCGATCCACGAAGGGAGCGCCGTTTGCTCACCGACCTGCTGGCTCGTCCTGAGATAGCGGCGATGCTGGAAATCGAGGAAACGTCGTTGATCGCGCGCGGTGATGAACAACACCTGAGGCACTGGGATCTCGCCTTCGATGTGGATGTCCTGCAGCGTTCGCGTCCCTTCACGCTTCGCGCTCCGGGCGGCGGTCGTGGCCGGCTTCTCCGTCGCCGTGGCGGCGCTCTTGGGCTGCGCCTGCTTCCGGGTCGCTGTCGATGTCTTGCGTGGCGTCTGCTTGGTCGCCGTCTTCGCGGGTGGCTTGGCGGCGACGGGACGCGCCGGCGAGGGCGCCTCGGTCTGCGCGGCGGGCGCTGATACGGCGCCGCTCACCATCCACAGCATGAGAAGCCACGTGCGTGCGTTCATGCGCTCAGTCCTTCTTCTCGGCCACCGGCCTCACCGGCTTCTCGAACACCTGGGCCAGACGGTCGGGGTCGTCGCTCGCGCGCTCGCGGTACTTTCGATACCAGCGCTCGGCCGCGTCGTCGTCGAGCCGGTAGAACCGCTCGAGGATGGCGAGGTTGTAGTAGGGACCAGGCAGCTTCGGGTCCAGCTCGATGGCGCGCAGGAAGAGCTTCGACGCGCCCTCGGGATCGCCGGCGCGGAGCCGCGCGATGCCGGCGTTGTTCTGGTTGGCCGCGCTCTTCGGACGATCCCGCACGCACGCCTCTGCCGAAGCGTTGGCCGAGTCCGGTGAGTCGCCGCGCATCGTCAGGTAGACGCCGACCGACCCCGCGCGCGAACGGGGCACCCCCGCCATGACTTGCGCCGCGACGTCACGCCGGCCGAGCGCGTCGTAGTGGAGCGCCAGCGCCGCCAGGAGCTCGGCCGGAAACCCGTCCGGGAAGCGAGCGGGCTCGCTGCGCGCCATCTCGAGCAGACGAACGCCCTCCTGATGCCGGTTCGACTGGAAATAGATCCTCGACAGGAGCGACAGCGCCGGGGCGTAGCCGGGGTTGCGCCTCAGCGCGATGTCGAGCCACGTCTCGGCGCGGGCCAGCGAGTCCGCCCGCACATAGAGCTCCGCGGCGTGGAAAGGCCAGTAGGACTCGCCGGGCTGCAACGCCGCCAGCTCGCGCGCTTCCTGGAGCGAACCTTTCGAAGGCGCGGCGTTCGCGTCTTTGTCCCCCTTCGCGGCCTTCGTAACCTTGGCGGTCTCGCCTGGCTCATGGATGCCGCCGGGCTTCGACAGCTTCGTGCTGCACGAGCTGAGGAGCGCCATGGAGACCAACGCCGCCGCTCCCAGGCGACGCCTTCCGCACGGTCCGATCGTGATCGGCGCTCGGCTCATGGCTCCTGCTCCTCTCGCTGCGCGTGCACCGTGCTCTTCTTCCCCGAATCGGCCGCCGCCGCCTTCCGCGCGGGCTTCTCGCGAATCGGCTCGGGCGCCGTGCCGGCGATCGCCGGGAACTCGGCTTCCGGCCGGAAATAGAATCGGCTCCCGAGGCGCTTCCACAGCGCGTCACGGGCCTGTGTCACCCACGGATCGACTTTCTCTTCCTTCCCGCGCTCCCGCAGCAGGTCGGTCCAGACCTCCTCGCCGCGGTCGTAGAAGGGCTGGCTCTGCTCCAGGATCACGTCCTCGTAAGCCAGGAGGTCATCCCCCTTTAGATCGGCCGGTCGCTCGCTCTTCTCCAGGGCTTCACCGAAGGCCACGAGGGCCTCGCCGATCCGGTAGGCCGAGGCGCTGGACCACTCCGAGCCGCCGATATCCACGCTGGCGCGGTAACGGGCCAGCGTGCTGTCGAGGAGCTTCTGCTTGGTGGGGATCGATTTCTCGAGCGGCTGCGTGAGGCGCGCCGCCAGATACGTCGTCCGCGCCTCCTCGCCCTGCAGATAGCGCACCTGGGCCACGACGTCCTGGGAGAGCAACCGCGGATGGGCCTTGCCCCGGCGCAGATACTCGGCGAGATAGGAGCGGGCCTTCGCGGTGTCCGGAGCCGCCGTCCTGGCCTGGGCCTTCTTCGGCCGGCTCTGAGCCTTCTTCGTCGCCGCGGGCGTCTCCGGATCCAGCAGCATGGAGATCGGCCGCTCGGGACCGACCTTCGTCAGGTCGCGGCGCGCCAATCCTTCGAAGACCTCCATCGCCGTCTCCACGTCCCCGGGGTGGCTCTTCACGTAGGAGAGCCGCAGATCGTCGGCGCGTCCCTGCTGTCCCGCGCCCTGGAGCAGATCCGCGGATTTGAGCCACGCCGCCGCGGCGCTCGAGTCTTTCGGGAAGGCGCGCGCGAAGCCGATATAGGCGTCGGCCGCCTCGACCGGGTGCTTGTCGGACTCCCACGCCTTCGCGACCTGGAGGTGCGCGTCCTTCACGTATTCGCTTCTCGGGAAGTTCTGGATCAGCGCTTCCATGGCCTTCACGCCTTCCCGGGTCTTCCCGGCTTCCAGCCACGCGAGACCGGCGCGGTACTGCGCGACGTGCGCGTGCTCGAACTTCGGCCAGCGTCCAGCGACCTGCTCGAAGAGCGCGGCCTGCTTCCCGTAGGCCGTGGAGTCCGACGCGGCCAAGGCCTCGGCCGCGCGGAAGTAGCAGACCGGGATGGCGGCGGCGGCGCGCTTCTCGAGCGAGTCGCGGCCGGCTTCGTGGGCGATCTTTTGAGCGACCTCGAACGCCGCGCCGGCCTTCTCGAAGTCTTTCATGTGGAAGAGCGCGTCGGCACGCAACGCCGCCGCGGTCGGGGCGCGCGAGTCACCCGGACGCTTCGTCACCATCCGCTCGAAGTCCTGCGTCGCGCGCTCATACCATCCGTGCGCGAAGGCCAGGTTGCCGAGACGCCACGAGACGTCGGTCGCGGCGGCGTGGTCCGGATAGCGGGTCAGCATCTCGTCACCTGCGGACAGCACCGCCTTGGCCAGCGAGTCGCGCCCGGAAGCACCGGCGCCTCGCGTGCTCTCGTACCAGGCGTCGGTCACCGCCACGCGCTGGAACACGGCCTGCCGCGCGACACTGTCCGGTCCTCCCGCCGCCTGGCCGTAGTACTCGAGCGCTCCCCGGAAATCACCCAGATGCTGGCTGGCTTCTCCGGCGACGAGACGGTAGCTGGCGGCCATCGAGTCCTGGGGCCAGTGATCGAGCAGGGTGCGATAGAGGCGGAGCGCCTCGCTCCAGTCCTCGCGAGCATCCTTCTGCCGCGCCGCGCGATGGTGCTCGAGCGCGACCGAGAGCCATGCCGAGCGTGCGAACGAGGCGCCGGCCGCCTTCACGGAGTCCGAGCTCTGGGCCTTGTGCCACTCGCTGCCGGGCGCGAAGCGCGGCGCGAATTCGAGGCGCGACTTGCGCGCCAGGTCGGCGTGGTCCCACCGCTCGTAGGTCTCGGGAAGGCGCTGCGCGCTGGCCAGGGCTTCCGGCTCGAGCGGATAGCGCTCGATGTAGAGCTGCTCGACCTCCGCCGCTTCGCCGTACAGGCTGTAGCGCCGGAAGTGATGCGCCAGGTCGCGCAGGACGCGCCGCTCGTAGGGCCTTCCTCCGGAAGCGTCGAAGTGGCGTCCAAAGGCCTTGGCCCCGCCCGCGCGAGCCAGCGAGTGAACCAGATACGACTCGGCTTCGCCTTCGATGTCCACGTTGATCTTCAGCTCACGCTTCGACTCGTAGACATCGAGCACGGCGCGAAACGCGCCGGCGGCATCGTCGAGCCGCTCGGCGTTGAAGTGGGCCCAGCCCAGCTTGTAGAGCGCGATGGCCTTCAGACTGATGTCGCTGCCGGCCGCCGCCTGCTGGTAGAGCGGAACGCACTCGCTGAAGCGCTTCTCGTTGAAGGCCAGGTCGCCCATGCGCAGATAGGACTCCTGCGCGTAGCTCGAGCCTGGATCGTCGCGCACCAGCTGGGCGAAGAATTTGCCCGCTTCGGGGTCGCCCTGGTCGGCGAGCAGCATCGCGGCGTTGAACAGCACCGCGTCACGGCGCTCGAAGCCCGGGTCCTCCGCGAGGATGGCGCGGTAGAGGCGCAGCGCGGGCGTGGGATCCATCACCGGCAGAGCACCCGTCGCGGCGCCTGACTCCTGACGCGCGAGGAAGTCGGCCATGCGGGCCCGGAAGTTCTGGCGGGCATCGACCAGCAGCAGGTCGGCGAGGCGGAAGCGCATCTCGCCCCGCGCCGCGGAGCCGCGGTGACGCTCGAGGAAGGTCTGCAGCGAAGCGATCGCCTGCGCGCGCCATGCGGCGCTCTCGGGATCGTCGGCTTCTTCCTGAAGGCCCCGGTGCGCGCTGTCGGCCGCGGCCGTGGCGCCCGACGCCGTCCGCGCCGAATCGGAAGCGCTGCTGTCCGCGGCGGCGAGCCGCACGCTGGCGGCGTACGCGGCGACCGCGAGCCCGTAGTCGATGCCCTCGCGCTCGCTCTCGAGAGTCGCCAGCGCGCGCTCGACCGCGGAGCGAGCCACGGCCTTCGCCAGCGCGCGCTCGATCTTCTGCAGGGAATCGCGGGTCACCGCCCGGCGCGCGGCGTCGCGCTGCAGCGCCAGCAACGCCGGGCTGGTCATCGCGGAGTCGATCGTCTTCGCGATCGCGGGCTGCAGCCTCACCGCCCACGCCAGCAGGCGGTGCGCCTCCTCACGGTTGGTGATCCCGCGATCGATCACGTTCGGCCGCCACGCGTGCTGGTAGGAACGGTCGAGCAGGTCCGGGGTCTCGGCAGAGAGCCGCTCGGTGAGCGCCTGGAGCCTCTCGTTGAGCCGCCGCTCCTCGCGCGTGAGGCTGTCGGTGCTCGGATACCCGTACGGCGCCAGCGATTCCCACGGCTGGTTCGGGCCTTCGATGTGGAAATGACGCAGCGCCAGCACCCAGGTCCTCTGGATGCGGGCGAGCTCGAGGAGCTGCGCCGAGCGCTGGGCCACGCGCCGCTGGGTCTCGTCGCGCACCGCCTTGATCCGCGCGTCGATCCCGAGCAGCATGGCGGCCAGCGAATCGAGACGAGCGGCAAGTGCTCGGATCGATGCGTGCTCGAGCCGCTGCCGCTCGAGACCCATCCCCAGATAGCGGCGCAGATCCTCGAGCCGCGCACGCTCCGCGATCGTCTCCTGATCGGCGCGCCGCACGTCTTCCGCCGCTTCCGCGGCCCGGGAGCGAGCGGCGGACACCGACCGCCACTCCTCGGCGGATGGCGGGGGCAGCGGCCAGCGCGGACGCGACGCCGTGGGCGGCGCGATCAGCGTGGGAGGGGGCGATTCCGCACGGACGCCGAGGTTCGCGGACGCGCGCGCGATCTGCTCGGCCTGCCTGCGGGCCGGAAGCGCATCGAGGAGGAGCGCCTCCTGGCCTTCCCCGCTCGATTGCCACTGTGCCCACAACGAGTCCGCGCGATCGCTCTCCAGCGCGCCGCGCAGCGCTTCGCGGTGAAGTGACCAGTCGCGGTCGATGGCGGCATAGCGTCGATGCGCGGCCTGCCATTGCCCGTTCTCGAGCGCGCGCCCGGCCAGCGCCATCAGGATTTCGCGCCGGCTCTCGTAGGTGGAATCGGCGCCGAGCGAATCGAGTCGCGCTTCCGCCGCGAGGTCGCCGCGTTCCAGCCCCGCCAGCCACGCCATGTGGAGGGCACGCGCTTCGTAGCGGCTGCCGCGCGGCACCGCGGCGAGCAAAGGACGCGGATCTTCGGAGCGGGCGGCGGCGCGCGCCGCGCGCCGGATCAAGGCGAGCCCGGCGAGATCTCGCCCCAGTGCGCTGGTGGTGTCGGCCGCCGACATCCGCGCCAGCGCGGCTTCGGTGTCCTGTCCCGCGCGCTCGCCGGCCAGGGCTTCCAGACAAGCCTCCAGCGCGCTCTCGGGCGTTCCTGCTTCGGCTCCTGACAGCAGGCGACGCGCGCCCTCGACGTCACCATCACGAAGCAGCAGGCTCGCCGCCAGCGCATCCGCGGCGCCGAATCCGATGCGGCGGATGCTCTCGGCGTCGGCGCCGGGCACGAGCGCTCCGGGATCGACCTGGGTCTGGAGCTCGGTGGTGTCCGGAGCGGGAGCGACCACCGTCACCGAACCCGCGGCCTCGGCGATCCGCAGCTCGAGCGCGAGCCATTGCGTGTACGCCGTCGATTTCTCCCAGGCCGCCACGGCGCGCGCGAGCGTGGCGAAGCGTGCAGCGCTCCCCGCGCGCAGATAGGCCTGTCCGAGGAGGAACGCGGCGCGATCGACCTCGGTGAACGAAGGCGACGGGTTCGTGAAGTCGATGCCCTCCAGGTGGCGGATCACGCCCGGGGTGTTCCCGAGGCTCTGCTCCATCGCCGCGCGGCCGAGGCAGAGGTTTTCCCAGCTCATCGTGCCGCTGCGCATCGTGAGCGGGGGTCCGCCAAGCGTGGAGTCCGTCGCGGCGTGGCTCGACGCCGGCGACGCGGCGGCCAGACACGCGGCGAGCAGCCCGATCAGGCCGGCAGGGTGGGATCGCACGACGCGGGTCCTCACCCGTCGATGGGCTGGGCGGGAGCCTCGTGGAGCCAGGTGCTCGCCTGGACGCTCGCTCCTCCCTGAGCCGGTTGCACAGCGGACAGATCGAGCTTCAGGAACGTGAGCTGATCACGGAGCGGATCGAGCGTCATGTAGCCGGAGTTGCCGGTTGGCCATGCCGAGCCGAACAGCGCGACCTCGATCACCTGATCGCGCGGCTCGACCGCGCCATGGAAGATCTCGAGCAGCCCGCCGGTGCGCAGCGACTCCTGCTGCGGCCCGGTGAGGGGCACACGCAGGGTTTCGCCGTCATCGATCGTGATGCCGATTTCGTCGACCGAGGCCGCCGTGGGGAAGCCCTGGACGACGACCAGCAACGTCGTGCGCTGCCGACCGGTGAAGTCGTCCTCGAGCAGAGCCAGCCGCGTGCGCTGCGCGGCGAGCTGCCGTTCGATGCGATCGAGCTCCGACTCCAGCGATCCGAGGCTCGCGATGCTCTCGAGCAGGTGGCGGCGCGAGCGCTCGTCCTCGGCGCGGCCCGCGGTGTCATGGGCGGCATCGACCTGGTTCAGGAGATCGGCATAGTTGAGGAAGCGCGGATCGATCTCGTCCGAGGCGGAGCGGCGGCCCGCCGGCTTTGCGATCAGCTCGTCGTAACGGGCCCGAATGAAGTCGCGGTTGGCGCGGAAGAACCGCAGCGTCGAGAGCTTCTCGCGCTCCGGACGGACCCGCTCGACCTTCACCGGCATGGCGCGCGGCGGATCGGGAGCGCCGGCACGGGCCGGCGACCGCCAGGCCCATGAGGAGCCGAGCACGCATACGACCAAAGCCGACAGAACCGACGTCTTGAACCGGAAGCGAGGAAGGGCGCGCATGGGTCATCCTCTCCAGGTGCGTCGCACCTTGGCGGCGCTGGCGTCGACCACGACGAACAGCGAAGGCGCCCGGGGCGAGGTGTAGATCAGCGTCCAGGTGGTCTGGTCGGGATCCTTGTCCTGGAATGCGCCGCGCATCAGCAGCATCGTGGTCAGCGAAGCGCCGCCCGTCTTCTTGAACTCGCTGGCGGCGATCCGGTCGCCGGCCTCGATCGCGGCGCCGCTGTCGATCCAGTCGGTCGAGAGCGGCGGGGCCTCGAACTTCATGTCGAGTGTCTCGGCCACTACGATCTTGCCGCCGCGGATCGAATAGGCGCGCACCTGGCCGAGCGTCTTCGAGTGGAACAGGTAGCCCCAGCGCTCCGACGTTCCGTCGGCCGCCACGGCCTCGTCGTTCTCCACGTAGATCAGCTCGGCGTCCGGGGCCCACGAGCTGGCCGCGGCCCGCGCCACGTCGAGCCCTCCGCGGGCCGGAAACGGGTCAGGGTCGCGCGCCAGCACGGGCGCGGCGAGCAGCAATCCGAGCACGTAGCTCAAGGCAGCCAGAGCCATGCCCTTCGATCGAACCGGTCGTCCTTGTCGGGTGCGCATCGATGCCTCCTAGAACAGCATGGCTGTGCCGATGGTGAACTCGATGTTGTTGTTCGAGGCGCGCTCGTCGTCGGCGCCGGTGCGGAAGATGTAGTCGCGAAACTCCCAGCGGATCGCGGTTCGCTTGGAGAGGAACAGCGTGGTGCCCGCGCCGATGTTGAAGCTCGGCTCGCTGCGGCCGAGCATCAGCGTCGAGCCGACGCCGCCGCTGAGATACGGGACCATCTGGCGGCCGGGGAGGATCTCGTAGGTGACGATGAGGTGATAGAACAGCATGTCGAAGTCCTCGGCCTCGAGCGAGAGATCGAACAACGATTCGACGATCTCCGCGGGACGATGGACGCGCGTCCAGCCCACGCCGCCTTCGGCCTGGATCCGATCGAACACGTAGTAGCCCACGCGCCCGCCGAGGACCAGCGAGTTGGACTTGCGATCGAACGCGTAGGCCCCGGTGTAGCCGGTGAGAATGAAGCTGCCGGTGCGGGTGAACAGCTTGGGATTGGGCTTGAACTCGAGGTCCGCGAGGTCGTCGTACTCCTTGACCAGCGAGGAATGGACCCATCCGGTCTCGCTGCTCGTGAGCTTGACGTTGTACCAGTCGCCGCTCTTGGCGATGACCTCGAAGGACGCCCCCTTGCGATAGACGCCGGCGATGGCGAACTCGTTGCCGGGCCCGGTGCGGATCACGTTCTGTCCGCTGTGATCGAGCTTGACCTTGCGCGTGCTCGGCAGACGACCGCCGGGCAGCGACGCCGGCGAAGCGGGCTCGAACGCAGGAGGAGTCTCCGGATCGGGCGCCGCGGTCGCCTCGACCAGGCTGTCGGGGGCCGCGGTTTGCGGAGTCGATGCCTCCTGTCCCCAGGCTTGAGCTCCGGTCAGGACCCAGGCTGCGAACACCGTGCTGCACAGGCGCCGCGCGAGACCGCGGGGCGGATCGGGCTGAATCATGAGGATCCCTCTCATGGGCGCCGTGAGCTCCAGGCGAGTCCCAGGCGCGCGCTCCAGTCGCCCAGGGACTCCCGATGGGTTTCGACCTCGTTGCCGTTCATGTGCGAAGCCGTCAGTCCGAACAGCTGGTAGTCGACCGCGAAGCTCATGCTCCATGGGCCCGACCACGGCCGCCGCAGGGCCAGACCCGCTCCAGCCGTCCACTCGTGGATGGGGGCGAGGTCGACCACGATCGGTGAGGATCCGAATGGCGTGATCGTCACCTGATCGGGGCGATAGCCGAGCCACAGCCGGCCGGCGCTCGCGGTTGCGAACAGGTCGGCGCCGAGGAATTCCGCCACGCGCCGCTGCCCGAACACTTCGGCGGTGGTGACCGCGACATCCGCCGATTCCGCTCCGGGCTGGTCGATCGACTGGGTCGAGGTCGCGCGCCACACGCGAAGGCCCGTCACCCACGGACCGCGGCCGGCCATGACTTCGCCGCCCCACGCGGCGCGCGGGCGAACGTCCCATTGGTAGTTCGAGAACCGCGGATCGAGCAGGGTGGAACCGGCCAGCACTCCCGCGCCGAGCCACACGCGCCCGGGCGTCTCCGCGCGCGCCGCCGGCGGAGCACCGGCCGTGAGCCAGAAGGCCGCGGCGCAGACCGCCCACCGTCCGGCGCGGCGCTCGATGCCCGGGGAGACGCGCATGCTCAGGGAACGATCCCGAGCTCCATGCCGACCGGCAGGATCTCGTAGGGGGTGGAGGCATAGGGCGTGATCACCAGCGAATCGGCGCCGTTCGAGAGCTCGATCTCGTCGCCATCGGCGAGGTAGCCGATCAGGAACAGCCCGCTGGCCGTGGCCGGCACCTGGCCCGTGAAGCCCAGATTCACGGTCTGAATGAGATGGTCCCAGCCCGTGACCGCTCGCGTCGCGCGTCCGCACGACACCGAGTTGGCGAGGATGTTGTCGATGTCGCCGGCCATCGGCACTCGCGGCGCGTCGGGATGGAGCGCTACGGCCGAGGCTGGAATGGTGCTGGCCCGCAGCTCCACCACCGCGTAGCCGGTAAGGATGCGCCGGAACGTGATCTTCGCGCGGACGGTGATGGATTCCGCCGATCCGGCGGAGAAGTTCTGGAACGGAGCGACGCTCGAGGCCACCACGTCCACGCGCGTCCAGCGATCCTCGATCTCGGGCTCGTCGAAGCAGCCGGCGAGCAGCCACGCGCCGAGCACGAGGGGCACGGCGCGCCCGATCCTGGCAACGATGGCGTGGAGACCGGCGCGGGGGCTCATGGTCAGCGCACCAGCACCATCTTGTGGTTGAACTCCTGCTTGCCGACGTTGAGGCGCGACAGGTAGACGCCGGCCGGAAGGCTTCGGCCCTGGTCGTCCGTCCCGTTCCACATCACCTCGTTGAGGCCGGGGGAGAAGCGATTCGCGAACGTGCGCACCAGCCGGCCGCCGGCGTCGTAGATACGCAGCGTGACCGCGCCGCGCTCGCCCGCTGCCAGCACCAGCGAGATCCGCGTCCACGGGCGTACCGGGTTCGGCGAGTTGCCGAGCAGCCGGGTCGACGAGGGCGCCACCGCGGCCCCGCCAAGCGACAGCCGCGTGTACGCGCTCGCCGAAGGACCATCGGGATAGCTTGAACGCGCCGAGATCCGCACCATGACCTCGCCGGCGCCGGATGCGGCTCGGAGATCCTCGTCCCGCAGCGGCAGCGTATGGATGCCTGCCGGCAGGACGCCCGCCGTGCGGCGCAGGATCGACTGGCCGCCGGCATCCAGGAGCTCGAGCGTCACGTTCGCCTGATCGGTGAGCGTGAAGCGGGCCGCGGGTGGCGCGCCCCCGACCATGGCGAGCTGCGATAGGTCGAGGCCGAGGCTCCACTGACGCATGCCGCTGTTCCCGGCCCACTGGTCGACGGAGAATCCGCTGGGCTGTCCCACGCGAGTCACGGTGCCGGCACGGTGATCGCGCACCGTCACGAACGGCACGTGGAAGCTGCGCGGGCGCGACACGTCGGAGCGCAGCTCGGCCACCGCGGTGAGGCTGGGGCCGAATTTGCGCACGACGCCTTGCTGCGGCGCCGACGCGTAGAGGTTGCCCCACTGATCGGTCGACAGCGCGGTGACCACGTCGGCGTCCTGGGTGACTTCGCCGATCCACTGGAGGCTCGCGCCCTGGTCGCGAAGGTGGACGATGCGTCGCGTGTGCGCGTCGGCCACGTACACCTCACGCGTGCTCGCGCCCTGCGAGCGACCGACGGCGATGGCCATGGGACCGGCGAAGCGCCCGCGGCCGCTGCCGAGCTCGCCCACCGTGGCGGAGAGCTGCGCCCCCTGCGACCCCAGGGTGAACGACGCCACCCGGTTGCGGCCGCTGTCGGCCACGTACAGCACGTCGTCCCCGGGCTTGAACGGCGTTCCGCCGTCCGAGTACGCCACGCCGTTCGGAGCATGAAGGCCGCGAATCTCGTAGAGCGGCGTCAGCGTGATCTGATCGAACTCGGTGCGCGCCTGCAGCACCACGATCCGGTCGTTGCCGGCGTCCGCCACGTACACGCGGCCGGCTTCGTCGGCCGCCAGGCCGCGCGGCTGGCGCAGCCGACCCAGCGCGGACTGAGCGCCGTCGAAGGCCCTCAACGTCTTGCCAGGCTCACCGAACACCAGCCGGTTCCACGCGGGATCGGAGACGATGGCGAAAGTGCGGGTCTCGACGTAGGGAAAGGCGTCGTAGACGTCCACGGTGCCGAGCGTGACCGCCGAGTAGGGGTTCGAGAACAGATCGCGTCCCACCTGATCACGGGCGACGCTCCGGGTCAGAGCGTCCAGACCAAGGTCCGGCGCGATGCGGGACCTGTCGAAAGTGCCGGCCAGCAGCGGCGTGGCCGCCGCGAGCAGCATGCCGAGCATCAATGGCAACGATCGTCGCACGTCAGGCTCCTCTCCTCGTTGGCCATCATGGCTAGAATCTGAAATCCAGTCCGGTTTCCAGGATGTCTGCGGAGTAGTTGTTGCTGTTGAAGTAGCGCTCGTAACCGATGACCAGCGCGCTCCGGCCGAGCCACGGCGTGCTCCCGGCCAGCGTCGCGAGGTCGAAGTTGAACGACAGCCCGAACAGGTGGGCCGCCAGCGGTCCGACGCGGTAGTCCCCGCTCAGGTATCCGTCGATGCCGTTGGTGGTCAGGTATTCGTCGCGGTAGAAGCGAGCCGCCGTCTGCGTGTAGTAGCGGTACTGGTAGCGGACGAACATGCCCTGGGTGATGTACTGGCTGAGCTTCGACGACAGCTCGTGCGACGAGATACCCCAATCGTCGTTGTAGAGCCGATAGCTGAGCCGCACGCTCGAGCGGTTGTCGAAGTAGCGGTTGAGCTTGAGAAACGCGTCGCGCCTCTGGCGCTGGTCCGGATGTCGCTCGGGGACGTTCGTGCCGCCGGCGTACACGTTGCGGTAGGGGTTGTGCTGGAGACCCTCGACGACGTTGTACTCGACGCCGTAGCGAAGCAGCGTCGTCGGTGAGATCACCTGCGTGGCCACCACGTTCCAATGGAGCGTGGTCTTGGTCGATGCGGCGGTCTGCGTGTCGTCGTCGGCCAGCGGATCGATGTCGTCCCAGCCGTAGCTCGAGCCGAACGACAGATTGACATGCTGGTTCATCAGCTCCAGGTCGTAACGTCCCGCGATCTGCTGGGCCAGGTAGTCGCTCTCGGTCGACACGTAGTAGTCGAGCGCCGCGGGTCCGCGGCTGACCCCGCCCTGGAACTCGTTGCGCACCTTCACGAAGTCCTGGTAGGCGTTGCCTGAGATCGGACGGCTGGCGGTGGTGATCGCGTCCACCGCTTCCTGGCTGCCGACGGGCGCTAGGACGCCGGGAATCGAGACCTGCTCCGTGTTCCAGTGGAACGAGAGGCCCACCTGGCTCGGCAGCGTCAGGTTGTAATCAGCCATGTAGGACCTCACGCCCACGTGATCCGAGTCCGCGAAGTAGCGGAACAAGGGGCCCACCGTCTGTTCGTCGAAGGCCATGCCGGACTCCGCCGAGCGCGCGGCGCATGCCGCCATCCCGGCGACCAACGCCAGGACTGCCCGCGCGTCTCTCAGTTGCACGCGCACCCACCGCCCGCACCGCCGTTGCCGCCGGTCGAGCCCTCACGAGCCTCGAATGACTTCGTCAGTCGCGCGTCTTCCCTGGCTTCCGCCTTGAACGACATGATTCGATCGGTGAGACGCTCCCGCTGATAAGGGCGCACCATCGCGCAGCCGGAGACGAAGCTCACAAGCAGGCCCAGCATCGCCAGCGCCAGCACCGATCGTGTGCCGCGTCCTGAAGCGCTCATCGCGTTTCTCCCTCGGCCACGGCCGGCTGCGCCGCGACCAGCTGTTGCGTGCGATCGACCAGGCCCTTGATCGAGGCCTCGCTGGCGCCGAGCGTGGTGAAGGCGACCTGGCCTTCACGGTCCAGCACCATCGTGAACGGCAGATGGGTGAGGTCGAGCGTGCGAGCCAGCCCCTGCGGTCCGTCGTGCACCACGGTCATCCGCAGCTTCTGCCGAGCGGCGAAGCGCCGCGCGTTCTCGATCTCCTCGTCGACCGAGATCGCCACCACGCGTCCGCCGCGACGCCGGATCTCCGCGTTCAGGACATCCAGGCGCGCCAGCTCGCGCCGGCACGGCGTGCACCACGAGGCCCAGAAGTTGACGACCACGACCTCGCCGCGCAGGCCGTCCAGGGTCATCGCCTTTCCGTCCAGGCCCTTCAGCGTGTGGCCGCGCAGCGCCTGCCGTACCGTCGTGGCATCCACACCCAGGCCCTGGACCGGTCCGGCATGGACCGGCGGCGCCAGCGCCGCGATCGTCAGCGCGAACGCCAGCGCGGCCACGCGTGTCGCACGACCGGAGCTCCTGATTCCCATCGGCCATCGGCGGGTCACGATCGTCCTCCCATCACTTGTACTGGGCGCCGAGCAGCACCCAGAGGTTGAACTGACGCCGCTCCTCGGCCGTGAGCGTGCCGGGGTGCGATCCCTGTCCGGCCCGGCCGCCGACACCGAGCACGTAGTCGATGAGGCGCGAGCGTCGCGGGAAGGCCGGGACCACCACCTGGTTGGCCATCGACATCGACTCGCCGGAGAGGTTCACGTACCCGCGCGGGAAGACGCGGCCCATCATCGTGGTGTCGGGGACCGCGGTCAGATCCAGGTTGCCGGCCGCGGCGGTGGTGTCCACCCCGTTGATGGTCGGCTGGTGGCACGACACGCACTTGGCCGCGACGATCGGCCCGATCGTCTGCTCGTAGTTGATGACCTGGTACTGCGACGGCGGCACGTTGAGGTCGTGCGCCGGATAGAGGGCCGCCGTCGGATTCGGATTGGTCGGCTGTGGTCCGCCGGCGACGCGGTCCTCGTGACAGCCGATGCAGCGGTTGAACTCCTCGCCCGGGCGTACGTAGAGATGGGTGCGCTTCACGACGAAGCCGCGCCCGTTCTGATCGAGCGAGGCGAAGCTGATCGGCGTGTTGGCCGGCACCTTGATGCGGAACGAGCCGTCCGGATAGACCGGGGCCATGCCGATCAGGGCGCGCTTCTCGAACTCGTTGGCCGAGAAGTTGTTCATTTCCCCGGCCACCGTCGGCCGCGCCACCAGCACCGCGATGCTGTCGATCGGGTCGACGCCCCGCTGCGGGCGCTCCTGGCCGTCGTTGAGGCCGCGATTGAACACGTCCTGCGCCAGGAACACGCCGTAGTCGAGATTGCGGTCGAGGGTGGAAGGCAGCACCGGCGGCTTCGGGCGCGGCGCCAGCAGCTGGGCGTCGTACTCGTTGCTGTTGGGGTCGTTGAAGAGGAACGTCAGGTTGCCCAGCGAGAAGGTGGCGGGGTCGGCGGTGGTGCCGGCGCCCTGCTGGTTTAGCGTGAAGGTGTAGAGCGCATAGTCGACGTCGCCTTCCGTGGCGGCCGGAAGCGTGTACGACGCCACGAAGCGGTTGTTGCCGATCGCCACCGGGTACTTGAACGCGCCGTAGGGCCACGGCTCGCCGTCGTTGTTGACCTGCGTGGTGACGACGTCCCAGTGGGTCGAGGTCGATCCGTTGGCCGGGTCCGCGGGGCCTTGCTCGAGTTTGAGCACCGCGATCGGGCCGGCGTCCTCCTCGATCATGGTGGACTCGATCGCGATCAGGCGGCCGTCCGGCGTCGGCGTGGCGTGGAAGAAGTTGCGGCCGTGCGGGCCGAACATGTGGAAGGTGCCGCTGCCGTCGGGCTTGGTGAAGAACAGCGGGAAGCGGTTCACCGTTCCGAAGTGCTCCCAGCGCGTGTAGACGATGTGCCCGTCCGGCAGGAGCGTGGGGTCGAAGTCGTCGCTCTGGTTGAAGCTGACGCGCTCCATGTTGCCGCCGTTCATGTCACACACGTACAGGCGCTCGGACGGCGCGTGGTTGTACTCGTCCATCTCGCCGTCGCGCGAGCTGGTGAACATGATCCGGCCGTCCGGGAGGTAGAGCGGGTCGAAATCGTGCCCGCCGCCGTTCGTGACCTGGCGCAGACCGGTGCCGTCGGCGTTGATCTCGTAGATGTTGCGGTTGCCGCCGCCGGGAGGCCGCATGGAGAACAGGATCCGCTTGCCGTCGAACGACACCGCGGGATCGCTGATGCTCGCTCCCGTGAAGTTGGTGATCGGCGTGACCACCCCGTCGGGCGCGATGGGGGAGAGCTTGTACAGGTTCCCGCTCGCCCATGAGCGGTTGAGCGTCTCCTCGCCGTTGGTCTTCACGAACACCAGGGCGTCGGTGGTCTGTTCCTGCTGGATCAAATCGTCGGGCGCGCTGTCGCGACAGCCGGTGGCAAGGAGCTGCAGCAGGATGCCGACCGTCAGCAGCGAGCGGCAGACGCCGCCGGCTCTCATTACCATTCGTTCACGCATGATGTTCGGAGGTCCTCCGGTTGGCATCCCTGCGTCACGGTCTGATCGATCGGTAGAACGAAAGCCCGATCGTCTGTTGCAGGTAGTTGTAGGCCACGACGCCATCACGGTCCCTCTGCTTGCCCAGAACGGTGGCCTGCGCCATCTCGGCGCGGATCGCGAGGTCGCTACGGATGTAGAACTCGAGGCCACCGCCCAGCGACAGCGCGTTCTTCGTGACCGAAGCCGCGTTGAGCGATTGACCGGGGAACACGATCATCATTCCGTACCCACCGATCAGGTACGGCTGGAAGCGGCCCGCCATGGGTTTGCGCACGATCGCGCTGAGGCTGTGCAGCACCGCATGCACCGCTTCCCCCGGGTTGTGGCTCAGCGCACCTTCGTAACCGAGCCAGCGGTTCGGGTTGTAGGAGAGACGGAAGGTGAAGAGCCGCTGCGTGCCGAGGCTTCCGTAGGCGGGGCTGAACGAGAAGCGGTGGAGGAACGCTCGCTCCCCGCCCTCGACGCGATACGGATGCTGCGCCACCTCCGGCACCAGCGCTTCGAGCCCCCGGGCCGACGGGTGGATGGGCTCGGCGTCGGCAGGCTCCGCGGGCTCGGCGGCTTCGCTCATCACCTCCAGCGAATCGACGCCTTCGTCCGGCGGCGGAGCGCTCGCCGGCGTCAGGGCGAGGAGCGTGCTCAGGAGGATGGGGGCGATCATTGCAGGCTCCCCGCCATGATCCAGGTCAGGATGGCCTGGTAATCGGGATCGCTGGTCGATGAGAACGGTTTGAAGGGATGCGGCGTGCCGCCCAGATGCGCGGCCAGCGGCGCCGTCAGGATCGGGCTCTGCGCACGCTGCGTGGCGTACACCTGGAGCACCGTCTGATCGAAGTCGAACTGCTCGTCCTTCGCGTTGGGCGGCGAGAGCTCGAAGGTTCCGCGGATGCCGCCACCGTGACAATCGCCGGTCGCGTCACATCCCTGGCGCACCAGCACCGGCTCGACCGACTGCTGGAACTCGCTGAAGCTCAGGACCAGCGTCTGGCCGCCGCTCGGGGGCGGCGGCGGCGCGGTCGGCGTGCTGCACGCGGGAATGCCCAATGAGATCGCGAGCAGTGCGAAGCGCACGCCGGGATTCGTCCTGATCTCGTCTCGGTTCGTCACCTGGGTCGAGTCTCCGAGTCATGCGACTTGCACGAGTCGCGCTGCGAAACGAGCCTCGGCACCGGAACGCCGGCAAAGCGTCCGCGGAGCCTTGGGACGACTCGTCATGCAGTCCCCTGGGCAATCCATTCCAAGCCTTCTTTGACAAGGCGCGCAGCATGGCTGCAAGGACTGCGCCATGCGGGCGACGCACCACGGCACGTCGCGTGCACGTCTTCGCTGGGGCGACCGAGGCGAGCGGAATGCGTCTAGAAGTATTCGACGCGGAACGTCGAGCGAGCGGTCGAGAGCAGCTCGAAGCGCGTCTCCAGTGACCGCTCGACCCAGACCGTGTCCACGCCGCCCCTTCCCGGAGCGACGAGCACGACGTCGATGTCGTCGCGCTCGAGCGCCTTGCGGCGCGCCGCGTCGAGCCCGAGCACGAAGAGCCCGGTGTCCCACGCGTCCGAGGTCAGCGCGTCGCGCGAGACCACGGTGACCGAGAGCAGTCCTTCCGCGGGCCGGCCGGTGCGTGGATCGAGGATGTGACCGTACGTACGGCCATCGGCGGCCACGAACTGCTCGTACTTGCCCGAGGTCGAGACGCCCTGTTGGGTGATCCGCAGGCGCGCGAAGTAGGGCATGCGGTCCTTGGGGTCACGAATGCCGATGCGCCACGCCGGACCACCCGGCGGGCGGCCCAGCGCACGCATGTTCCCCGAGACGTCCACCAGCGCGTCGCGCACGCCGCTCTTCTCGAGGCGTTCCGCCGCCCGGTCGACCGCGTATCCCTTGGCGATGCCGCCGAGATCGATCTGGACTCCGTGCTCGGTGAACCGGAGGGTGCGCCCCGCGGCGTCGAAGCGAAGCTTGCCGCTGCCGACGCGACGAAATGCCGCGCGCACGTCCTCCTCGGCGGGGACGTGCGGCGTGCCGCCGAGAAAACCCCACAGCCGAACCAGCGGCTCGACCGTGATGTCCTGGGCGCCATCGCTCAAATGGAAGACCTCGATGGCGCGCTCGAGCACGCGGGCCACTTCGTGCTGCACAGGGGTCGGCCCAGGCCACGCCTCGCGATTCAGCCGGGCCACTTCGCTGGTGGTGGTCCAGTTGCTCATCAGCGAGTCGACGTGGCGGAACTCGCCCTGGGCCGTCGCGACCGCAGGCCAGCTCCCGGCCGAATCGGGGGTGGCCAGGGTGACGTGAGCGTAGGTGCCCATGGTTCGCGACGAGAAGGTCACCAGTCGCGAGGTCCCGGAGCTCGAGGCGACCGCCATGGGGCGCGCGTCCATCAGAAGAGCGAACCCCATCGCCAGCGCGAGGACGACCCACGCCGCCTCCGGGAGCACCCGCAGGCGAGCGGAATGCCGTGTTGCTCCTCGCGCTCTAGTTGGCGTTCCTGACACAGGCCTTTCGGCGCCTCCGGTCGACTGCCCGCTTCCACTTCGGTGATCGGCGATTGCGCGGACCTCCTTGAGGAGCGCCGAGCAGCCATCGTCTTGACCGGCCGCCCACGAGCGCACGAAACTCCGGCCATGGCGGAAGAGCTCGAGATCGTTCGCGGAGCCTGTCCCCACGACTGCCCGGACACCTGCGCGTGGGACGTCTCGGTGCGCGAAGGCCGGGCCGTGGCGATGCGGGGCGCCAAGGACCACCCGTTCACGCGGGGAGGACTGTGCGCCAAGGTCAGCCGTTACCTCGATCGCGTGTATGCGCCCGACCGCCTGCTCCATCCCATGCGGCGCGTGGGCGCGAAGGGCGAGGGCCGCTTCGAGCGCATCGGCTGGGACGAAGCGCTCGATCGGGTATGCGAGGCGCTCACGCGCGTCGTGTCCGAGCATGGCGGCTCGGCCGTGATGCCCTACAGCTACATGGGAACCCAGGGCATCGTGCAGAGCGCTTCCCTCGACCGCCGCTTCTTCTCGCTGCTCAAGGCCACGCGTCTCGTGCGCGAGGTCTGCGGCTCGGCGCCCGCGCACGGGTTCGCCGCCACCCAGGGCGGCACCAAGGGCATGCTCCCCGAGGATCTGCAGCACAGCCGGCTGATCCTCCTCTGGGGCACCAACACCATCGTCACCAACCTTCATCTGTGGCCGTTCATCACGGCGGCGCGCAAGCAGGGAGCGCGCGTGGTCGTGATCGACCCGGTCAAGACCCGAACCGCGGAGTCGGCTGACCAGCACGTGCGGCCGCGACCAGGCACCGATGCCGCGCTCGCGCTGGGGCTGATGCACGTGATCGTTCGGGATGGCCTGGTGGACCACGATTACGTCGCGCGCCACACGCTGGGCTTCGAGGCGCTGCGCGAACGGCTCGCGCAGTACCCTTTGGATCGCGTCGCGTCGCTGACCGGAGTCTCGGCCGTCGAGGTCGAGGATCTGGCGCGCGACTACGCGACGATGACCCCGCAGGCCATCCGCACGCTGATCGGCATGGGCCACCATCAGCACGGCGGAATGATGCACCGCACGATCGCTTGTCTGCCCGGTCTGGTGGGCGCGTGGCGCCATCGTGGCGGCGGCCTGGTCGGCACGGCCTCGTGGGCCGGCATGGCGCCGCTCAACGCCGCGGCGGTCGCGCGTCCCGACCTCGAGGACAAGACGATCCGCCAGGTCAACATGGTCCAGCTCGGCCGCGCGCTCACGTCACTGGAGCCGCCGATCCGGGCACTGATGGTCTACAACTCCAATCCTGCGACGATCGCTCCGGAGCAGGGGCGCGTCCTTTCGGGCCTGCGCCGCGAGGACCTGTTCACCGTCGTGATCGAGCAATTCATGACCGACACCGCGCTGCACGCCGACGTCGTGCTTCCCGCCACGACTCAGGTCGAGCACTGGGACCTCGTGCCCTCCTGGGGCACCGCCTATCTGACGCTCAATCGGCCGGCGATCGCGCCGCTCGGCGAGGCGCTTCCCAACAGCGAGATCTTCCGCCGGCTGGCTTCACGCATGGGGCTCGATCCGCAGCTCTTCGCCGAGAGCGACCAGGAGCTGATCCGCCGTGCGCTCGACAGTCCGCATCCGCTCATGAAGGGCATTTCCTTCGAAGCGCTGCTGGAGCGTGGGTACGTGCGCACCGCCGTTCCCGAAGACTGGCGCCCCTATGCGGAAGGCGGCTTCGCCACAGAATCGGGGAAGCTCGAGTTCTTCTCGGCGGCGCTCGAGGCGCGCGGTCTGGATCCGCTGCCGGTCCATGCCGCCGCGAACGAATCGCCGGAGGGCGACCCCTCGCTGGCGGCGCGATTCCCGCTTCAACTCGTGAGCGGCAAGTGGTCGCTCCACTTCCTCAACTCGAGCTATGCCAACCTGCCTCATCACCTCGAGGCGGAGGGGGAGATGCGCGCCGAGCTCGACGCCGGCGATGCCGCCGCTCGAGGAGTCCGCGAAGGCGACATGGTCCGAGTCTTCAATGACCGAGGCTCGGTGGTCGCCCGTGCCCGGCTCTCGGACCGCGTGCCCGCCGGCATCGTCGGACTGCCTTCCGGATGGTGGGCCTCGCGAACGGCGACCGGTTCCAGCGTCAATGCGCTGACCGATGCCCGCCTCACCGATCTTGGCGGCGGAGTCGCTTATCATGATGCTCTGGTCGACGTGGAGCGCGTCATGGACTGAGCCGCGCTCGAGGGTCAGGACGCCGCTTTCGTCGCTCGGGCTCGACCGATCAGGCGCTTTTCATCGCCGGAACCCGCGCGCTCCCCGTAGTGTTCGCATCGATATCCCTTCCCTCCACCTCGAGGAATCACGATTCATGAAGCGCACGCTGACCTTCATCGCCACGGCCCTGCTCCTGACCGCGGCCTCGCCGTCGAGTCCTCCGCCGGCCAGCCGCTCCGCCGATCAGTATCTCGCCCAGTTCGTCGATCCATCCGTCTCACCGCGCACCGACTTCTTCCGCTACGCGGTCGGTCGATGGCTCAAGGATCATCCCATTCCACCCAACGAGCGCTCCTGGGGGATCTCCCACGTCGTGCAGGAGGAGACCTACCGCCGGGTGATCGCGATCAGCAACGAGGCGGCCGCCGACACCAAGTCCGCGCGCGGCAGCAACGCGCAGAAGATCGGAGACTTCTGGTACGCGGCCATGGACACCGTGACCATCCTCGAGCAGGGCTTCGAGCCTCTGGCGGAGGAGTTCTCCCGCATCGACGCCGTGAAGGACGTTCCTGGTCTCCTCGACGAGGTCGCGCACCTCGGATACATCGGGGTCGGCGCCATGTGCTCATTCGCGATCTTCCAGGACGAGATGAACAGCAATCGCTACGCCCTCCATCTCTACCAGGGGGGCCTCGGGCTGCCGGATCGCGACTACTACTTCGACCAGGACGAGCGGGCCACGTCGCTTCGGCGCGAATACGTGAATCACGTGGCCCGCATGTTCCACCTGCTCGGCGACGACACCACTCGCGCCCGCAGCCGCGCGGCGGCGGTGATGAGCCTCGAGACCGAGCTGGCCGGAGCCTCGCGCAAGCTCGAGGACCTGCGCGATCCCCGCGCCAACTACAACGCGATGGCGATCGCCAAGCTCGGGACACTCGCGCCCAGCATTCCCTGGAAGCGTTTCCTCGAGAAGGGCCGCCTGGTCCGCCTCGACACCGTGGTCGTCGGGCAGCCGGAGTTCTTCAAGCAGGTGGAGAAGTCGCTGCGCTCGCGCAGCCTGGCCGACTGGAAGAGCTACCTGCGCTGGCAACTCGCCCATGCCTACGCGGCGCAGGCGGGAGGGAAGTACGACGCCGAGAACTTCCGCTTCTACGGGACGATCCTGAACGGCACTCCCGAGCAGCGGCCGCGCTGGAAGCGGATGCTCGACCAGCAGGAGAATTATCTCGGCGACGCGCTGGGACAGCTCTACGTGCAGCGCTACTTTTCGCCGCGGACCAAGCAGCGCTACGAGAAGCTCACCGAGGACATCTTCGCCGCCTTCCGGGAACGGATCCACAAGCTCGATTGGATGAGCCAGGCCACCAAGGAGCGCGCGCTCAAGAAACTCGGCACGGTGGACCGCAAGGTCGGCTATCCGGCCAAGTGGCGCGACTACTCCACGTACGAGGTGGACCGCACGTCGTTCCTGGGCAACTGCAAGCGCGGCAACATCTGGCTCAGCGACTTCTACATCCAGAAGCTCTACAAGCCGGTGGATCGCACGGAATGGTTCATGACCCCTCAGACGTACAACGCCTACTACAACCCGTCGAACAACGAGATCGTGCTCCCCGCGGCGGTGTTCATCCTGCCCGGGATCGCGGACTCGCTGGTCGACGACGCGCTGGTGTACTCGTACGCGGGCGGCACCACCATCGGACACGAGATCACGCACGGGTTCGACGACCAGGGACGCCAATTCGACGAGCGCGGCAACCTCGAGAACTGGTGGACGCCGGACGACGAGAAGGAGTTCAACCGCCGCGCCGGCTATATCGTCCGCCAGTACGACGACTACGTCGCCGTGGGGGACCTCCACGTCAACGGGAAGGCCACCCAGGGCGAGAACATCGCCGATCTCGGCGGCATGCTGCTGGGCTGGGACGCATACACGAAGACCGAGGAGTACAAGCTCGGGAAGACGCTTGGCGGGCTGACGCCGTCGCAGCGCTACTTCATCGGCTGGGCGCTCGGCTGGATGAACGAGATCCGTCCCGAGAACCTCGCGGTCCGGGTGAAAACCGATGTTCACGCGCCGAGCTTTCTGCGCGTGATCGGCCCGGCCTCGAACCTCACCTCGTTCTACCAGGCGTACGGCGTCAAGCCCGGCGATCGGATGTACCGCGCAGATTCGGTGCGCGTGAGCATCTGGTGATGGAAGCGGGCGGGAAGTCGCCGGGCCGGGCAGCGCCCTGAGGCGCTG
The DNA here is from genome assembly GCA_035712145.1 of Candidatus Eisenbacteria bacterium. NCBI lineage: Bacteria > Candidatus Eiseniibacteriota > Candidatus Eiseniibacteriota bacterium. The sequence continues at coordinate 28,242 of DASTBI010000224.1, forward strand.
CACTCGGCCCGCCAGATCCTCGGCGCCGCCGGTCGAGCAGCGCTGGCTGGAGAACGCCTAGGGAAGCGTTCTGCGGAAGTCCTCGGCCGGAGCCGGCAACGAGGCCCCGGTGGGCTCGAACAGCAGCTTCTTCACGGTCGAGCCAGGCCCGTAGTACGTGTTGTTCCAGTCGTTCTCGGCCGCCAGACGCGCGCCTTCGAACGAGAGACCCGCGAACAGTCCCTTGGACTTCGCGTAAGAGTAGATCTCGGCGTTGAGCTTGAGGTCCGTGCTGGCCTCTCCGCTCCTCCCGAACGGTCCCGCGGCGACGCTCGCCTTTCCGCCGAGCGTGACCTTGCTTCCGGTGAGCAGCGACTTGGCGCCCTCCTGGTTCATGAAGAAGAGGACGAGATCGCTGGACTCGGCGCCGATCTGGAGACCGACGCTTCCGCCGGACAGCTTGATGAAGCTCGGGGCGCTCCACCCCGAATCGATTCGGCAGCTGATCGCTCCGGAGCCGAAGCGAGCCCCGTAGCCCAGGGCGCCCTTCATGGCGTTGGGAATGACGGCGATGCACTGGCATTCCTTGAGCAGCGCTTCGGGAACCGCGCGGTCGGGCAGGGCCAGCAGCTGCGTGTAGACGTTTTTCGCGTCGACCAGCTTGTCGCTGAGATCGGCGACGTCCTTGTCCGCGAGCGCGGGCACGGCCAGCAGCGTCGCGAGTACGGCGGTGGCTGTCCATCCGCCAAGATTCCTCATCGGGTTCTCCCCTCGGTGATTCGAAATGTCTGCGTTGGGGCGTCCTCGGCGGTTCGAGTCCGTTCGAGCCGCCGTCGGTTGGTGTGACCGCCGATAAGGAGCAATCCCCCGGCCACTTCGAGTCGTGGATATGCTCAATCGCACAACCCGTTCTCTGGGAATGAGATGGGAGCATCGCCGCTATGGACCGCTCGCGGCCTGCGCAGGAAAGGCTTGCGCCCGCCGATGCCGCGCCGGGCAACGCTTACATGAGCATGCTCAGGGGCGCTGCGTGGAGGGCGGCTCGGGGATCGGCTCGGGAATCGGCACGGGCTCGCTGATCGTCGGCTCGGGCGGCGGCGGCTCGACGCCTTCCGGGAGCGGCTCCCCGACGGCCGCCTTGGCGAGCACCACTCCTGCGGACGGCGGCGGCACCACCGGTGGGGGCGGAGCGTTCAGATCCATGAGGCCTTCCGGCTTCTCGATGCCCTCGCCCTCGACCCGCGCCTCTTCGGGACGCTCCGAGACCAACGCCCGCAGCCGCTTGGCGAGCGCGCGCACGACCTCCTGGAGCAGCATGAGATCGGCGGCCGCCACGTCGTAGAACTGTTCACGATGGAGCGCCAGAGCGAGCCCATCCTCGACCGCATCGGCGCGCTGACCGCGCTCGGAGCCATCGACCAAGGCCCAGGTGCCGAAGGCTTCTCCGGGCCCCACTTCGGACAGCACCCGGCCACCGCTCGACAGACGCACCCGCCCTTCGACCACCATGTAGAGCGCGTCCGCCGGATCCTCCTCCTTGTAGATCGTATCGTTGGCGGTGAGCTCGACCTCCATCGCCACTTCGGCCAGTCTCAGGAGGTGGCGTGGACCCACGTCCCTGAGCAGGTCGGCGCCCTTGAGGATCAGCACCCTCTCGACCGGGGTCAGCATGCGACGGGACTCCGTCCTGCCGCGGCCGTGCGCGATGGAGCGGCCAGTGTGAGCACCCGCGCGATCTCGCCTCGCACGATCTCCGGAGCATCGTCCTCGAGTGGAAGCGTGCGGAGATCGAAGGTGGGATCGTGCCGCGAGGCGCGGACGGCGCACGCGCGCAGCCACGCGTCTTCGGAATCCCACGCCATGCGGATCCAGTGGCCGAGCGGATGATCGATCTCCTTGGCGCCTTCCTTCTCCGCCGGGCGCTCGAACGCCTGGCTCAACGGGCGGAACAAGCGCCGGGGCAACCGGTGACTGAGGTATTCGAGCGCCGGCGCGATCGCGTCGGGATCACGGGAGCGTAGCCGCTCGAGCGCGCCGAGCATCGGCCGGGCTTCGTACCAGCATGCCAGGGCTTGCAGACCACGCTCCAGAGCCATCGACGCGCTCTCCTCGCAGCTTTGTGCCAGCAGCTTCACTTCGGGCGCCTCGTAGGTCGACAGCGCCCGCGCCGGCTGCAGGCAGAGCCGGTAGTCGGCGAGCTCTTGAAGGAACAGGCGATGAGCCGCGCCCCTGGAGAGGACCGGGCGGCCCAGGTCGACCCGGATCTTGACCAGCGCATGGAACGCGAGGTGCCGCAGCCAGACATCGCGATGGCGAGTCAGTGGAATCAGGGCGTCGATGGCGCGCCGGTTCCCCATCAGCGCCAGCGTGCGGGCCGCCACGCTCTGCCCCGCAGGTCCGTGGAGACCCTGCAGCCAATCCTGCAACGCTCGAACCGCCGACGAGCCGATCGCCGCCACCGCCTGCCGGGCCTCGTGCCCCAGATTTTCGTCGAGCAGCATGGGCAGCACCGCGTCGAGCAGCTGGCGGATCGGCCGGCGCGCCATCGACTGGAGCGCGGACCGTCGCACCTCGAGGTCCGGGTCGGCGAGCAGCGCACGCATCGCGTCGACCGGCGCGCGTGACGGCAATGCGCCGATGGCCAAGGCGGCGAGCTGGCGGATGTCCGCCCGGCTCGAAGCGCGCCAGGACTCCACTCGCGGGGCCGTGAGCGCGACGCCGACCTGAGGATGGTCGAGCATCACCTCGAGGACGTAACGGCACATGGTCACGTCGTCGCCGGAGAGCAGGGTGCGGGCGGCATCCACGGGATGACGCCCGCGTGTCAGGCGATAGCTCACCGCGGCACGGCGCACCGCCTCGTTGGAATCGCCCAGCAGCGGCTCGATCTCGTTCTCGGGATCGCGCACGCCGAGGACCTCGAGCGCCTGGATCGCGGCAGCCCGCACCGCGGGTGAGGGCCGGCGCAGGCACTCACGCACCGCGGCGATGCTCGCTCGATCGCGCACGCGCTGCAGGAGCTGCAGAGCCACCACGACGCGGCGTTCGTCCGGGCTCCGGAGCGCATCCAACCCTGCGCGCCGCGCCGATGGGATGCGCATGATCTCGGCCGCCTCCTCGGGCTCGATCCAGCGCTTGCTGAGCGCCACCTCGAAGGCTTGCCCGTATTGCCGGTCGAGGCGCAGCAGGACGACCAGCCACAGCGCCGCCAGGACGGCCGTGGCGATCGCGATGGCGGGCATCGGCAAACGGAGCGCGTGGAGGATGAACAGCAGGAGGACGCCCACCGCGGCGTCCGACCAACGCTCCACGAGCGTGTCGATGGCCGGCTTGATCCTGCGACGCTCGCTGGGGCGGATGGCGGCGTAGTAGATCTCGCCCGACGCCTTTCCGAGGGTCTGGAACACCACACCCTGAACCCAGCGCATCGCGACGATGATCCAGGCGCCGCTGCCGAGGATCATCCAGATCGCGAACGCCAGGACCGTCGTCGGCTGGAGACCCGTCGAGGCGCCGAGCCCGAGACGATGGAGCAGCCAGCCGGCGAATCCGAACTGGAAGATCAGGGCCAGAGTGTTGAGGCCGACGTAGAACATGCCGAGGAACTCGGCCAGCCGGTGAGGATTGGGGTACAGACGCTGGATGAAGTACTTGAACTGGAAGTCCACGAGCGTGGAGACGATCACCGACAGCGCCAGGCCCGCGACGAAGATCTTGATGTACTTGGAGCGCCGCACGATTCCCCAGCGCGAGATGGCCGACTGCGCCTCGGCCAGACGCGGACGACGCCGATGCCGCAGCTCGATGATTCGCGTGAGGAGCTGGGCGGCGATCAGCAGGATGGTCAGCAGCCAGATGAGTCCTTCCCGGCGCACGACCGACGTGAGCGACGCGGCGAGCCCGCCGCCCAGGAGCCCGCCGAGCAGTCCGAAGCCGGAGAGCACGGGGAAGACGCTGCGCGCCTTGCGGGAGTCCCACACGTCGAGGGCGAGGACCCAGAAGTGCGAGAGCAGGAGCAGCACCTGGCTGCCCGTCCATACGTAGAGCGCCGCGGCGGTCCAGTGGCGCGCCAGAGGGTAGGCGAAGGCCAGCCCGGTGCCGATCAGGATCGCCAGCAACTGGTTGAAGTGCATCGGATCGACCCGCGTGTAGCGCCTCACGATCTCCGATTCCAGCCACACGAAAGCCGCCGAGCCGACGGCCACCGCCACGTAGGCGTAGGGGAGCGCGAGAGCCCCGAACTCGACGATGAACAGCGCGTCGCGCAGGACCTTTGCGATCGTGTAGCCGCAGAAGAGAACGGAGATCAGGGCGCCCATCAGCGCCAGGGTGCCGACCTCACGAGGCTCGAGCCCCAAGCGCCGCGAGGCGCCCGCGAGCACGTCTCCGACGGCCATGGATCAGGCCGCTTTGGGCGGCTCGGCGAGGCGCTGGAAGCGGCGGCCGATGGCGACCGCGATGACCAGCCACACCAGCGTCAGCGCCGCGTTGGTCAGCGCGAACTCACGGGGCGCGAAGCCCAGCCACGTCGTGCCGGCGAAGACCAGCCCCGCGGAGAGCACGTCACCGAAACGGACGAAGAACGTGTCGTTCGCCTGCTTGGCCTTGTACTTGGCCTCCCGGCTGGTGGGCAGATAGAGCGCGTTGCGGGTGGTGTTCTGCAGCGAGTAGTCGAGCGAGTTCTCCGCGAGCTTCACGCCGCGGATCCACGACAGGACGGGGATGAAGGCCATGGAGGCGTAGCCCGCCAGCGCGACCACCGGCAGCACCAGCAGGGCGGCGCGCACCCCAAAGTACTTGATCACCCGGGAGACGACGAACGCCTGGATCAGCCCGGAGATCACGTTCACCAGAGTGAAGAAGTTCCCGTAGAACTCACCGATCACCTTCTTCTCGTCGAGCGTCCCGGTGCCGTGCGCGGCGCTATAGAGATCGACCACGGTCTTGCCCAGGATGTACTCCCCGGTCGTGTTCACCAGGTTGTAGATCAGCATGAGGAAGGCGATCAGCAGCAGGTAGCGGTCCGAGAACACCAGGGCGAACCCGTTGCGGCCGCGCACCGGCTCCTGGCTTCGGTCCGGCTCGGCCGCCGGGGCGTCGGTCTCGGCGGCGCGATCGCCTTCGGTGGCCTTTCGATGCTCCCCCATGGCTCGCTCGCGGCGGTCGACGATGTTCGTGAGCACCATCGAGATGCCCAGCATGGCGGCCGCGCCGAGCAGGAAGGGATAGGGGCCCCACTCCTTGACCAGCTGTCCGGTGGCGAAGGCGCCGACGATCGCGCCGAGCGAAGCGCCGAAGCCGACGATGGCGAACAGGCGCTTCCCCTGGTGGACGGAGTACACGTCGTTCGCGAATGCCCAGAGCTGAGCGATGATCATCAGGTTGAAGATCCCGACCCAGATGAAGAACGCCACGCCGATCGGGACGCCGGACGCGTTGAGCACGAAGAACGCCACCAGACAAGCGATGAAGAAGGTCGTCACGCCGTTGATGAGCTTCAAACGGGTCACACGCGAGGCGAGCGCGCTGTAGGCCGGAACGATCATCATCAACAGGCCGGCGGTGGCGGCGGCACTGTAGCTCTTCACCTCGGCGCCGCCCGGAATCGTGAGGATCAGCGGCTCGCGGATGGTCTTCAGCAGGTAATACGCCGCGAGCAGCAGGAAGATGTTGGCCATCAGCAGCAGGGCGGTCGCACCCTCGCCGGCCTGGACCTCGGCGAACAGACCGAGGATGCGGTCCATGGGGCCCTTCGACGACCGTGGCCTCGACCACGATTCGTCGATCGGGCGCGTCGTGGTGGTCTGCATCGGTTCCTCCTCGCGGGGAGCGATCGGTTAGCGGCCCCCGGAGGGAGTCTTCTTGCCCGGAGGTGGTTTCGAGAGGATGCGCTTGCTGGCCGAGACCGAATCCTCCTTGGCGGCCACGGACGGTTTCATGTCCTCGTTGTTCGCCGGCTCGCTCGGGCCCTTCTGCGGCGGGACCGGGATCTTCCTCTGATCGATCTTCGGAATCCCGTAGCGCTTGAGATCGATCTGGACCTTGTCGATCAGCCAGGTCTTGGACTTCTCGTCGACGCCATAGGTGTAGAACTCGCCGCCGCCGAACCACAGCCGGAACATCACGAAGTTGAACACTCGCGCGGTGACCACGTTGTCGGCCTTCATCTCGCCGCCGGCGACCCGGTAGCCCGCGAACATGGAACCGGCGACGGGCGAATCCGGCACGTTGTGCATCGGCGCCCCACCGCCGCCGCTCATGATCGTGACCAGCACCGCGTCCGGCCAGGTCATCAGGGCTCGTTGATACGCGTGCTCGTGGCCGCTGGCGAGGATGGAGATCCCCGACTCGTGGAGCGCCCGCACCATGCGTGCGCGCCGCTCCCGGAGCACCGGGTCGCGCTGCCACTCGTCCCGGTGGAAGCCCGCCGAGAAGGGGGGATGGTGCATCATCACCAGCACCGGCCCTGGATGTTCTTTCACGCGGTCCACCAGCCAGGTGAACTGCTCGTCGGAGTACCGGACCTGCACGGCGCGCGTCCAACGGTTGCGCGGATCGACGATGGGGTTGGTGTCGAGCGCGATGAACCGCACCCAGCCATCCGCGGAGTCGAAGCAGTAGTAGAGACGATCGCCGCCCACCGGGAGACCGGTGGCCGTGCGCCAGTTCTCGACGCCCAGCTCGGTGTCGGTGCGCTCATGGTTGCCGGCCACCGCGAAGTAGGGGACGCGAGAGCTCAGCGGCTGGACGATCTTGAGGAAACGCTCCCAGTGCGCCGGGATCCGGCCGTCCTCGACCAGGTCTCCGGTGTTGATCACCGCGGCGACGTCCTGCCCGCGCAGGCGCAGGGAGTCGATTTGCGACATCATCGCGCTCAGGACTTCCTTTTCACGGCCCCAATTCGGTGTGTTGCGGATCTTGTTGGGCATGTCACGCACCAGCGCCAGATCCGGATAGAGGCCTTTGAAGAGAACGACCGGGATCGTCAGGACCCCGCGGACGACGTCGACGGGGTTCCACGAGATGGCGTGACGCAGGGTCGACCACTCCGGCTGCAGACGCGCCATGCGCCAGCCGGGCCGGTTGTCTCCCATGAGGATGAAGTTGAGCGTGTCGGCGGTGAAGCCCGTCCGCAGCCGTCCGAGGTAACGCTTCGACGTGTCGCCGGTCCCCGGCACGAGCCCGATCAGCGTGTCGCCGAACATGGGACGCCAGGTCTGGACCCGGCGCGGGCGGCCGATGTAGTCGCGCACCACGGTGTCCTTCGGAACCGGGGCCATCGTCTCGGCCTGGTACTTGAGGCGTCCTGGCGCCGCGCAACCGAGGACCACGGCGACAGCGATCGAGGTCAGGAGCAGGGTGGCCGCCGACGCACGCGGCCATCCCGGGCCGGGCGCCCTTCTCGAGACGTCGGGAGTCATCGGGAGGTGATCAGCGTAGGCCCTCGAGTGCCCAGCCAGCGATAGACCAGCTTGTCACGGCGCTCCATCAAGACTCGGGTCATGTAATCGGACGCCGCGGGATTCGAATAATGCGCCGCCGCGACGGCGGCGCGGATGTGGTCGTCGGTGAAACCGGCGACGATGCGGGCGCCCCACTTCGCATCCCGCGTGGTGCGCTCGTCGAATGCCGGGTTGGGGAAATCAGGACGCCAGTCGTCGGGATCGAACTCTTTCGACTCGATCATCCCGACCGCCGGAATCTTGGGATCCACCGCGTCCTCCCACTTGGCCTTGTAGAGACCCAGCGTCGGAGTCATGCGCGCCATCGCGCCGTAATCCACATAGTACTCGAAGCCCGTCGCCGGGCCACGCGCGCGCGGCATCGCGCTCGAGCCCAGGATCGAGCCGAAGTCGATCAGATAGTGACGCACGAAGGATCGTCCACCGTCGGTCACCCACATGTCGAGCGAGTTGGCGGCCCGGGAATCGGCGTGATTCACCCACGCCGCCATGGTCCACAGACCGCGCAGCTCGCGCCGGAGCTCGTGGGGGATCAGGTCCTCGGGATCGTCCGTCCTGCGACCAGTGTAGCGGAAGGGCCCGAGCGGCTCGCCTTTCAGGAACCGGCTGGCCACGCAGCGATAGGAGCCGTCCTGTCGCCGCGCGACTCGAGCCAGCAAGGCGCTCAGGTATTGCTCGGTCATCGGATGCTTCCGCCCGCGCTTGTCCGTGTAGGTCGCGTCCTTGGCGACCTTGAGGTCTTCCCGCCGGAACCACTCGATGGTGTTCTCGGGGACATTGTAGCCCGCCGCCCAGAACACGTAAGAGCCGATGACGTCGGCCCCGGTCGCCAGCTCGGGAAAGTTGGGCGGATCGAACTTGATGATGAAGGCGTCCCCTTTGGAATCATCGATCTGGAATCCCGGCGTCACGCCCTCGCTCTTCGACTTGGTCACCGTCCACGGACCCGGCGCGGGTCCCTGTCCCGGACCCGGGCCCTTCAACATCTGCTCGACGCTCACCCGACGGAAGCCGATGCGTGGCTGCCACCATGTGCTCGGCAGGCGCACCTGATCGTCCTCGTCGACATTCGCCGCCTCGCGCGGATTCCCCGTGATGTCGCGGCCGATCTTGGCGACGTCGAATACGCTCGCGACCGGCCGGAACAGCGTCTGGTGAATCAGGTCGTACGCCGCGGAGATCTCGCGCTCCTTGGGCTTCGCCGGCTTCGCGGGCTTTGACGGAGGCGCGGCGCGGAGAGGACTCGCGATACCCACGGCCAGAGCGAGCGTGGCGGCCGCGATGAGCGTGGTGAGGGATCTCATTCGATTCTCCCGACGCTGTACGAGATCCGCGCGCCTTCGGGGCTGAAGTTCACGCCGATGGCCGCGACCGGACCCGACACATAGACGAGTCGCAATGACGCGCCGTAGGTGTTGTGCAGGTTGGTGAACTTGGCGTCGCGCCAGACGTCTCCGTAGACCGAACCCCACTCGGAATGGAGATCGAGCTCGAGCCGCCTGGAAACGGGGAAGATGTAGCTCGTCTTGAGATGAAGCAGGTCGACGTCGTAGAAGCGCCCCTGGTGGAACCCCGCCAGCCCCGTCGTGCCGCCGAGCGTCGACAGGTCGGTCATCAGCATCCGGTCGTCGTTGGCGGTGATGTCCTGATCGACGACGCGCGCCAGGACGCGCAGCGTGCGGGGATTGCGTCCAAAGGACGTCCCGGTTTCGCCCTCGAGGGTGTAGCGGTTGAACTGAGCTCCGGTTGCCGAGCCGACGTGCAGAGCCAGACCCGGTCTCGGCGCGTCGTGACGCTCGGCCGAGGCCATGAAGCGGGTGCCGCGGCTCCAGTGCGGCTCCCCCGAGCGTGAGTCGTTGAGCACGCTGACGCCATAGACCAGGTGCTCCACGTCGCGATCGAGGATGTCGGAGGCCAATCCGGGAAACGTCGTGTCCCACGACGGGAATTCGGAGTCGCGCCCGGTGCGCATCACCTGGTATCGGGTCTCCACCCATCCGGCGAGAGCGGTGCGAGCCTTGAACGAGTCATCCGGCGGTTTCTCGGTCGTGGCCTCGAGTCGCATGAACTCGGCGCGCGAGGCATAACTGCTCCGGCCCTCCTCGGGTGTCGCGGCGCCGATCCCGTAGAAACGCTCCTCAGGTCTCCAGGTGCTGCCGTAGACCAGGCCCAGAGGTCGTCCGGTGAGCCGGACGAAGGTGCCGGTGTAGTCGCGAATCGTTCCCGCGTAGCGAACCCCGAGCTCCGCGCCGGACATCACGCGCTGGCGGTACTCGACCGACGCGCCGAAGCCGGCCCGCCCTCCGAGATGCGGCGGGCTGACCGACCACTGCGGGCGCTGCCCGAGATCGGGACGCACCTGCGGGCCCATGGGAACCAATCCTTTGCTCTCGCCCCAGGCCAGCCGGTCTTCGATCAACACTCTGACCGGAAGCAGTGGCAGTGAGAGCAACGTGCCGGGAAACAGCACGACATGCTCCCAGGCCCGGCGTGATGGCATGGCCGACGGCGGATTCCAGGGCGGCGCGGTCGTGGCCGCCAGACTCTCCTGTGTGACGGGGGCGGGGTCGCTCGCCGAGGCCGTGGCGGCTGCCTCGCTCGAGCGGCTCCAGGCCGCTCCCGCGGGGAGTCCAGTGACGAGGGCGACGATGAGCGCGCGTTTCATGACGTCCTCCCTTGGCCTTGCGATCTCCATGACGCAGCGGGGTGGTGTCCAAGGGCAATCAGCAACCCTTGTGCCGCGCGTCTGGAAGGCCAAGCGTCATGCGCCGCAGGGAGTTATTCGTGCGCCGGGAGCGTGGAGAGGCGACACCGTGTAATTTGTGCGCCGTGTTTGAACTTCGGCGGTCAGCGCGCTTCTCCAGCCACTCGTAGAGCTCCATCATGACGATCAGCCAGAGAACGCCGAGCAGGTATCCACCGATCACGTCGGTGGGCCAGTGCTCGCCGAAGTACACGCGTGCGATCCCCATGCCCACCATGGCGAAGACGAGGACATGGAGGATGAGGGTCCGCCTCAACGAAGGCGCCATGCGAACGCAGAGCAGGTAGCAGAGGAAGCCGAAGAACGACGTCGCGTTCTGGACGTGGCCCGCGGTGAAGCTGCTGTGGATCGGCAGCTGGTGCGCCACTTCGAGCAGATCCGGCGATGGACGCGGACGCATGGCGATGTCGACCATGATCCGATGCAGGCCCGCCGCGCCGCTCGTGGCGAGCGCCGCAACGAAGGCTTCGCGACGGGCGCCGGCCAGGAAGATCGCGAAGGCGATCGCCGCGTAGAGGAGCCCGACGATGGGCGGGAAGCCGATCGCGCTCAGCGCCCACAGCGGGGCATGAATCCATGGACCATCGAGGGTCTGCACGGCGCGCGCGATCTCGAGGTCCCCGGGAAGAGGCTCGGCGCGATACGTGACCACGGCCAGACCGAGAAAGGCCACCGTTCCGATCGCGAGCGTCAGGCGGCGCAGACGCGTCCTGCGCCGAACGTGGGAGGAGGGAGAAATGCGTGGACCGCGAACGGCCTGCGCATCCGCGCCTCGAACGAGCGACGCGCTCTCGCTCATGTCCGGGTTGACTCGCCTGCCGGCTTGGCCCACTCCGCCGCGGCTCCGTTCGCATCCGGCGTCATGTCTTTCCTGGCCGGCACGCTCGGCGCCGCTTCCACCGGCATCGACAGGCCGATGCCGTTGCCGGCGATCACCGTGAGGCTCCTCGGCAGGATCTCCATCTCGACCACGCGATGCTTGGCGCTGAGGTCCTTGTCGGCGTGGGCATGCATCGGCTGGTCGGTGGTGATGCGCACGCGCCGAGCGCGGTGAACCGGAAGCTCTTCGGGAGTGCCGCCGGCGGCGGCCATGAAATGCTTGACCAGCGCCGCCTCACCCATGCCGTCGTAGAGCACGACATCGAGCATGCCGTCGTCCATCTTGGCTCCGGGCGCCACCAGCATGTTCTTGCCCATCATGGGCGCGTTGGAGGCCGTGACGATCTGCGTCGAAGCCTCCACGACCTTGTCGTCCATTTCGACCTTCATGATTCCGGGCTTGTTCTCGAAAAACTTTCGCAGCGCCTGCGGAATGATCCGCCACTCGTGCTTCTCGATGCTCTGGCCGGTCAGCGCGGCGATCGCGCTCAGCCCCGTGCCCGCGCCTTCGAGGAAATACGTGACGTGCGGCTTGTCGCTGGAAACGATGTGACCCACGTCGATGTGGCGCGTGGCGCCCATCCCGATGAGCGCGCACGCCTCCTCGATTTCCAGCGGAACTCCCAGGCAGCGAGCGAGGTTGTTCATGGTGCCGAGGGGGACGATGCCGAGCACCACGTCGCTCCCGATCAGCTGCGAGGCGGCCTCCTCGATGGTGCCGTCGCCCGCGGCGACGACCACGAGCGGCACCCGCGACTTACGCGCGTCGCGCACGATCTCACGAGCCGCCTTCCCCGAGGTCTTCACGCCGATGCGCGGCTCGATCCCATGAGCGCGCAAGGCGCTCACCACTTTGGCGAGTCGCAGCGCGTTGTGATCGGGATCGCGTCCGGCAGAGGGATTGAAGATGAGCTGCGCCTCACGGAAACCCGTGATCCCGCCCTTGCCGGCTTCGGCGCGCAACGGCTGGGCCATGCGCCGCTCGAGGGTGGCCAACTGCGCCTCGATGGACAGCAGTTTGGCCTTGCGACGCTCCAGGCGCGCCGCGGCCTTTTCCACCCGCCCGAGCTGCTGCTCGTGCTGCCGCTGTTTTCGCTTCAGCGACTTGGCGATGGTTCGTGACTTCGGTTGGGTTTGCATGAGGTCTACCTCATCGAGTAGCGGGTCATGGGAAGAGGGACGGCGGACGGCGGCTCATCTGGCCGCACCCGTGCCCAGCGAACACACAGGATCGAGTACACGCCGAACGCGATCAGGCCGGAGGCCACCGCGATCAGCGCCGGCCTGCCGAACGGCTCGTTCAGCAGCTTGAGGAACGCTCCGCCCAGGTCCCTGGACTCCTCGGGGTCGATGCGAAGCCCCGCCATCACCAGCGAAATGCCGATGAGGATGAACACGATGGCGCGAGACGCGATTCCGATCCGGCCGAGATGCCGGGCCCAGACGTGCTCGCCCGGCCCCATGCGTGACAGATCGAGATCCCGCATGAAGCTCGCCCTCAGCGCCATCCACAGCTGGACCAGACCGGCGAACGCGATCCATGCGAGTCCGATCACGATCACGATCCACGAGCCGAAGGGGCGGGCGAGTGCTCCGGCGGTCCATTCCTGCGTCGAGCGCTCGTCGTGGGGAGTGCCTAGCATGATCTGCACCGCGAACCACAGGAGCGCCCCGTACGCGAGGCCGCTGGTCAGGTAGCCGAGACGGGTGAACACTCCGGCGAGCGACCAGCCACGCTTCAGCGGATCGAGCAACGCCCGGTACAGCCCCCACAGGGCGTAGCCCGCCAGACCGACCGCCACGATCACGACGAGCACGTTCCCGAGCGGCTGGTTGCCCAGCGTCTCGATCGCCTCCTTCTGATCGATGGCATCACCCTTCGAGCTCACGGCGATGCGCAACGCAAACGCGGCGGGAATCAGGAACACGAACGCGCGAGCCAGCTGACCGAAGCGCATCAGACCTTCCAGCCAGCGGTCGCGCGCACGCCGGAAACCGGAAGCGCCATGGTTGCGCCCCAGCTGGAGATCGCGGCCTTGGGCGGGTGAATAGGCCATGGATCCTCCTAAGCGGCTTGCTTGCCCGGGTTCGGCGCCACGGGCTGGCGAACGAAGAATCGCGTCTTGCCCCATCGGTAGACCCGGATCGTGCCGATCAACCACAGGCTTCCGAACAGGTACGCGCCACAGACGTCACTGAACCAGTGCTGTCCCTGGTAGATGCGCGAGAGACCCATGAGCAGGACCAGCGCGCCCAGCGCCGACAGGATCACGACGCGAACGGTGGATGGCTTGAGCAGCGAGTACGCGAGGAAGGCGAGGAACCCGCCGAGGCAGGTGAACTCCAAGGTGTGGCCGCTCGGAAAACTTGACGAGGGAAGCTGGGCGAAGACGTCGATCAGATCCGCGCTCGGCCGCGGCCGGTAGACGATCAGCTTCACCAGACTGCCGAGCAGCACGCCGCCGGAGGCCAACAGGAGACAGAGCGCTTCCCAGCGCAATCCGAATACAAAGAGCGAGAACACGATCGTTCCCACGAGGACCTGGACCTGCGGGGGGAAACCGATCCAGCTCACCCAGAACATCACGCGAGCGAACCAGACCCCGTGGTATGCCTGAATGTTACGCGTGATGCTCAGATCGATCGGGAAGTAGGCGACCGTGTGCGCCACGACGGCCAGCGTCACGAAAGCGACGGCGGCCACGATGACGTAGCTCTGGAACAGCGCGGCCCGGTAGCGGCGCGCCGGAGGCGGGGCGATCGCCTGCGCGTTGACCTTCTGCCTGGGACCTGGGTGCTGCGCATGGGCGACGTGGGCCAACTGCGCCTCCTCACTCGGTGCGTATCGTCGCCATCGCACTCGCACGTCCCATGCCGGACCTGCTGCGGCTCTATGTCGCTGGACGCCCGCATCACGTTCCGTTGACTTCCGTTCGCTTTCGGCAGAATCGTCTTACGCTTGAACTTTCTTCCCTGTCGCGCATGGGCCTCGCCCTCTTACGCCCACGCTTCTCCGATCTCCGTCCGCGTAGCTGATGCGCTCGCAATGATCCGCGGCGCCGGGACGGACGGTCATCGCCGCTGGCACTGAATTGGCCTCAACGCCGGCGGATGAGCGCGCCTCGAGGGCGCTCTGCTGGTTTCAGCCGCCCTCGGCGCGCCGGAAAGGAGGGCAGCACCATGACGCGAGCCAGGCGGCTCACCTACGCCCTGCTCAGGATCGTCGTCGGTGTTCTGTTCATGCAGCACGGAGGCCAGAAGCTCTACGGGTGGTTCGGAGGGGTAGGTGGTCCTCCCGGCGCGACGGTCCCCCTCAATTCGCTGATGGGGGTGGCCGGGATGCTCGAGTTCTATGGAGGACTGGCGATCGCGATCGGTTTGCTGACCCGGCCGGTGGCCTTCCTGCTCGCGGGCGAGATGGCGGTCGCGTACTTCATGTCGCACTTCCCGCGCGGCTTCTGGCCGCTCCAGAACCGCGGCGAGGCGGCCGCGCTCTACTCGTTCATCTTCCTGTTCTTCTCCGCTCATGGAGCGGGAGGCTTCAGCGTCGACTCGCTGTTGTTCCATCGTTATCGACGACACCCTCACGTCGACGAGGGCCCGCTGCCCGAAGCACGGTCCCGCGTGGCTTAGAGCACCAAGGAGGTTTCCCATGCAACCGAGACTGAGCAGTGTGATTCGAGTCCTCGTCGCTTCGGCGATACTCGCCGGCGCCGCCGGATGCGCATCGATGAACAAGACGCAGAAAGGCGCGGTGATCGGCGCCAGCACCGGCGCCGTGATTGGTGGCGTCATCGGCAATCAGACCGGCTCCACCACGCGTGGCGCCATTCTCGGCGCCGTGGTCGGCGGCGCGGCCGGCGGCATCATCGGCAACCAGATGGACAAGCAGGCGCGGGAGATCCAGCAGAACATCCCTGGCGCGCGCGTCGAGCGCGTCGGCGAGGGCATCCAGGTGACGTTCGAGTCCGGGCTTCTGTTCGACTTCGACTCGGCCGCGATTCGGGGCGACGCCCGCCATAATCTCGACGAGCTGGCCCGCAGCCTCGGACGTTATCCGGACTCCGATCTCATGATCGTCGGCCATACCGACGCGAAGGGCACGGCGTCATACAACCAGGATCTGTCGGAGCGCCGGGCGCAGTCGGCGGCGAGCTACCTCTATTCGCGCGGCGTGGATCGCCGCATCGAGACCCTGGGCCGGGGAGAATACGAGCCCATATCCAGCAACGACTACGAGAGCGGCCGTCAGCAGAACCGCCGCGTGGAGGTGGCGATCTACGCCAGCGAGGCCCTGAAGGCCCGGGCGCAGCGAGAGGCGGGTGGACAATGAGACCGGTCTTTCGCACGCGGGGGCACCCGCTCGCTCACGCCGTGGTGGGCGGCGTCGCAGCGCTGATGATGATGGTCTCCACCGCGACGGCGCAGACCGTCGTCAAGCCGGGATTCAACATCTTCTCGGTGGAGCAGGACGTCGAGATCGGCCGGCAATCCGCGGCGCAGGTGGACCGGCAGATCCCCGCGGTGTCGGATGCGGCCATCAACCGTTACGTGCAGGCGCTCGGCGCTCGCCTCGCGGCTCAGGCGCCGGGAGCGCGCTACCCGTACCGATTCCGCGTGGTCAACCTGGCGGAGGTGAACGCTTTCGCGCTGCCGGGCGGCTTCGTGTACGTGCACCGCGGACTCCTCGAGCAGGTGAGGAGCGAAGGGGAGCTGGCCGGCGTCATGGCCCACGAAATCGCTCACATCGCGCTGCGCCACCCCACGAACCAGGCATCGAAGGCGTACATGACCCAGGCCGGCCTTGGCATCCTGGGCGGCCTGCTCGGCGGCGACCGCTCGTCGTCGTCCACGGGACAGGTGATCGGCGCGCTCGGGGGATTCGGCCTCAACACCCTGTTCCTCAAGTTCTCGCGCTCGGCGGAAACGCAGGCCGACATCGTGGGCGCGCAGATCATGGACCGCGCCGGCTACGACCCGATGGAGATGGCGCACTTCTTCAACTATCTGTCGCGTCAAGCTGGAGGGAACCCGGGCCGCTTCGCCGTGTTCCTCAGCAACCATCCCGCTCCGTCCAATCGAGAGGCGCGAGTCCAGCAGGAGGCGCGCCTTCTCGGACGGCCTGCGTCGACCGCGCAGATCGGCGATCTGGCGATGGTGCAATCACGGTCGCGGCGACTGCCGAGAGCCCCGACCATGGCGCAGCTCGCGCAGGGACAGGCCGCGGGCGCGGCGTCATTGCCGGCGGGAACGGCCGGGCTCTCGATCGAGCGGCCGTCGTCCACCTTCCGCACGGTGCAGCAGCCGCGCGGCCTGTTCCAGGTCCAGCGTCCCGACAACTGGTCGGCCTACACATCGTCGCGGGACCACGGCGTCACGATCGTGCCGCGAGGCGGTTCGAGCGGGAATCGAATCACGCACGGCGTGATCATCAACCACTACGTGCCCTTCGACGGCTCGGTCGGTTCCTCGTATCCGAGCAGCCCGACGTATGGGAGCGGAGCGCTGGCTTCGGCGACCGAGGACCTGGTTCGCCAGCTCCAGAATTCGAATTCCTACCTCGATCCGATCCGGGGATCGCAGCGCCGCGCGTCGATCGCCGGCCGATCGGCGATGGTCGTCACGATGGCCGGGCGATCGCCGGGGACGGGCGAGGAGGAGCGCATCGACGTGGTCACCCAGCAACTGGCCGACGGTCACATCGTCTACGTGCTGCTGATCGCGCCTCGGGACGAGTACTCCGTGCTCGCGCCGACGTTCCAGCGCATCGTGGGCAGCCTGCGGACGGACACGCGCTCGAGTCACGGATAGACCGGCCGTCACTGGCCGGAGCGATGTTTGAGCCGCGCCGTTCACACGGCGCGGCTCTTCGTTGCCACGCTCGTTGGGTCAAAGGTCGCGTCCGGAGGCAAAACCCGACGCTCGTCACGTCCCAGTGGTCGTTCCAGGCCACGGAATCGTCTCATCCCGCGACTGACGACGGTTGTCGGTAACCCAGACCACTCTCCCCGAGGCCTTCATGCTCGTTCCTCGCTTACCGTCGCGCCTCCTGGCGGCGGTCGCTTCGCTCACGCTCCCGCTCTGCGTCGCATGGGCTGCCGCCCCACAGCCGGGCCCTCCGATCACGATCAAGCCGGCCGCGGCCGCCATCACGGTCGACGGAGATCTCTCGGATCCGGGCTGGCAAGGCGTCGAGCCCGTGACGACCTGGTTCGAGACCCGCGTGGGAGACAATGTCGAGCCGCAGGTCAAGAACGTGGGCTACCTCGCTTATGACGAGCGCTACTTCTATGCCGCGTTCCGCTTCGACGATCCCGATCCTCACAAGATCCGCGCGCCGCTCGGCGACCACGACCAGCTCTCGGGTTCGACCGATTACGGCGGAGTGATCATCGACGCGGCCAACGACGGCAAGACCGCGATCCTCTTCCTCGCCAACGCCAACGGCCTGCTCTACGACGCGGTGAGCAACGACGCCACGGGCGAGGACAGCTCGCCGGACTACTACTGGGAGTCCGAAGGCAAGATCACGGACGCCGGCTGGAATCTCGAGATCAAGATTCCGTTCACGTCGCTGCGCTACAGCAATGCCGTGGCGCCTCAGATGCGCATCCTGCTCTACCGGAACTACCCGCGCGAGCGCCACTACCAGTTCTTCTCCGCGCGGCTTCCCAGGGACGTGAGCTGTTTCATCTGTAACTCGAGCCCCCTGGAGGGTCTCCAGAACCTGCCGACGTCGTCCCATCTGGTCATCGCTCCTTACGCCAGCGCCCAGCGTCTCGACGAGCCGGAAGCAGGGCTCGGAACGCCGCTCCGGGACGGAAACACGGACACGGAGTTCGGTCTCGACGTGAAGTGGAGCCCGCTCGCCAGTCTGGCGATCGACGGCACCATCAACCCGGACTTTTCCCAGATCGAGGCGGACGTGGCGCAGATTGGCGCCAACGAGCGCTTCGCGCTCTTCTACCCGGAGAAGCGACCGTTCTTCCTCGAAGGCATCGATCTCTTCTCGACGCCATTCCAGGCGGTCTACACGCGAAGCATCACGTCACCGAGCGGCGGCTTGCGCACCACCGGCCGCTCCGGGCAAACGGCCTTCACCGCGCTCGGCGCACGGGACCGCGGGGGTGGTCTCGTCATCCTTCCTGGTCCGGAAGGATCGGGGGCCGCGGAGCAGGACTTCGAATCCTCGGTCGGCGTCGTGCGCCTCCGCCGCGACGTCGGGCCGTCATTCGTCAGCTTCCTCGCCACCGGGCGCCTGAACGACGAATCCGAGTCGATCGATTCGAGCGGCGTGGCGCTCGACGGAGGTCACAACGCGGTCTTTGGTCCCGACTTCAACTGGCGGCCTCGCCCGACGGACTACTTCGCCGGCCAGGCGCTGTGGAGCGACACCCGCACGCCCAACCGCCCCGATCTCGCGGGGGAGTGGGATGGCCGCAAGTTGACGGATCACGCGTTGCTGGCCCGCTGGTCGCACAGCGACCCGAGATGGGACTGGTTCATCCAGGGACAGGACATCGGACCGGATTTCAGGGCCGACGAGGGCTTCATCCCGCAAGTGGGCTATCGCGAAGGCTACCTCGAAGCGGGCTTCACCGCGCGGCCGAAGGACAATTTCTTCTCGCGCATTCGTCTCTTCACCGTGAACTGGTATGACGAGGACAGCGAAGGCAGCCCGCTGTATCGCCGCTACTCGGCGGGCGCGGGCATGGACGGCAAGCTCAACAGCTTCATCCGCTTCGAGATCAATCACGACGACATCAAGGTCGGACCGGAGATGTTCTCGCGCTGGCGGCCGTACGTCATCGTGCAGTCGAGTCCAGGCCGGGTGCTGAACTCGGTCTCGATCGAGAGCTTCTTCGGCGAAGAGATCGACTTCGACAATGCGCGCGAAGGCACCGGAGCGACGATCATCGGCAGCGTCACCGTGCGGCCGACGGATCATCTCGAGCTGCGCGGGAACGCGAGCGTGCGGTGGCTGGACGTGGACGATCCGGTCCTCGGCGCCGGCCGCCTGTTCACCGCCCAGGTCGAGCGGCTGCGCGCGGCCTACCAGTTCAGCTCGCGGATGTTCGTGCGCCTCATCGGGCAATACGTGCAGACGGAACGGGATCCATCGCTCTATACGTTCGGCGTCGATCCCAAGGTCGCGGGCTTCAATGGCTCGGCCTTGTTCGCATACAAGATCAACTGGCAGACCGTGTTCTATCTGGGATACGGGGACAATCGCGAGTTCGACCAGAGCACGGATCAGCTGGAGGCGAGTCAGCGGCAGTCCTTCGCCAAGATCTCGTACGCTTTCCAGCGCTAGCCGTCAGACTTTGTCGCGGGGCCTGCGAGTGAGCGCGTGGGCCTCGCGCTCGAAGACGTTGTCCAGGTAGGGATCACCGCCAAGCGTCCACGCCCACAGGCTGGCGCACGCGTAGGCGGGGAGGAAGAACGGCCCCCACCGCTCGTACTGGCGGACATGCACGCGCTCGTGTGCGGCGAACCGGCGCAAGGCTTCCTCGCTGCGCCCCAGGATGACGTGTCCGAGCGTGAGCGCCTCCGCGCCGCCTCGGATTGGCACCCAGCGCTCGAGCGCGACCCTCGCCCAGCCGTCCCTGACCTCGAACACACCGTCACGGCGACGGATCCGTCCTCGACCGGCGACGCAGACGGCCGCGACCACCAGCCCCAGGGCGGTGGCGGGAGAGGCCCAGATCCAGGCCCAGGCGCTCCGAACCGGCGAGCGGTGAGATGGCACGCCATTGAGATGAAGACGAAGACGCTTCGACGCGAGAGTTTTTGGGCGCCGACCGATTCCAGAGCTAGCGATGCGGTGCTGGCGGCTCGGCAGTCCGCTTCTTCTGCTGTTGCTGGCCCATCAGCTTGGACTTCTCCGCCTTCACGTCGGCGAAGAGGATGTTGAAGCCGAGGAAGACCGCGCCGATGGCGGCCAGGAGGAAGAACAGGATCGCGATGCCCGGGTAACCCAGGATGCGGAACGAAGTCTCGATCCGCATCAGCAGCGCGGCGCCCACGATCATCGCCGAGATCATGAGCCCCATGGTGATGCGGTTTGCCACCTTCTGGGCGCCCTCCATGAGCAGCGCCTCGTCGATGGCGTCGACGTTGATCTTCAGCTTGTTCTCGGCGATCGTGTCGATCAGCTGGTTCAGGCGCCGCGGCAGCTTCTCGACCAGGCCCTTGAGCTCCAGCAGGCTGTCGAACATGCGCCCCGGCGAAAGGCTCTTGATCATGCGATGGCGCATGATCTCGGCCGCGTTGCGCCGGATGGCACCGTTGGGCTCGAAGTCCGGATCCAGGCGCCGGGCGACCTCGTCCACGTTGAGCAGCGTCTTGCCGAGCAGCGTCAGCTCGCGAGGCTGGCGATAGCCGCCGTCCGCGGCGATGCGGGCGGATTCGAAGAGCGTCTTTCCCATCGCGATTTCACGCATCTTGAGACCCTGGAACTCCAGGACCATTTCGGAGATCTCGCGCCGAACGCCTTCGGGGTCCGCGTCAGGGCGCGGAGCGCCCATGCCGATCACCAGCTCGGAGACGTCTTCGGCCCGGCCTTCGCTGATCGCCAGCACCAGCTTGAGCAGCGACTCCTGCATACCAGGAGAGATCTGCGCCACCATCCCGAGGTCGAGGAACGCGAGCCGGCCATCGTCCGTGAGGAAGATGTTCCCCGGATGCGGATCGGCGTGGAAGAAACCGTCCACCAGGATCTGGTGCAGATAGGCGCGGCAAAGATCCTCCGCGAGCGGCGCCCCGTTCAGCTCCATGCGGGCCAGCGGCCCGAGTGCCGTGACCTTGCGGCCGGTGATGTACTGCATGGTGAGCACCCGTGAGGTGACGTAGTCCTCGACCGGGCTCGGCACGACGATGTTCTCGAAATGCGCGAGATTCTCGCCCAGAATCCGGAGATTGCGCGCCTCCACGTTGTAGTCCAGCTCGCGCATGAGCGTCTTGCGGAACTCGTCCACCATGGCGACCACGCCATGGCGCTTGCCGAACTCGCTGCGCCGCTCGACCACCTCCGCGATCGACGTCAGCGCCTCGAGATCCTCGCGCATCCGCTCGCGGATGTTGGGACGCTGCACCTTGACGGCCACGATCCGGCCGTCGCGGAGTTGGGCGCGGTGGACCTGGCCGAGCGAGGCGGCGGCGATCGGCTCCTCTTCGAAGATCGCGAAGGCCTTGGACAGGCGCACCCCGAGCTCCTCGGAGACGATCTGGTTGACCTCCTCGAAGGAGAAAGGTCCGACGCTGTCCTGAAGCCGGGCCAGCGCGTCGAGGTAGACGGAGGGAAGAATGTCACCGCGCGTCGACAGAAACTGCCCGAGCTTGACGAAGGTCGGGCCCATGGCCTCGAGATCGTCGACCAGCTCCCGCGCGAGCGTCGCCGTGTCCTTGGGCGTTTCGGGGGCCTTTTCCCCGTCGGCGGTCTTGGAAGTCGCCTTGGTGGCCTGTTCGATGAGGATATCTCCGGGCAGCTCGTGGACCGTGGCGGTCGGGCCATTGAAGGACGCGAAGTCCCGGATCACCGTGTCGTCGGCGTCGCCCAGCCCGTCACGCAGCTTTTCGCTGCGGGAGTACTTGAACAGGAGCCGCCCGATCTGCTTGTAGCGGTCGATATGCTGGGGCTTCAGGTTGAGGACCATGAAGGTTCTACAAATGTCCTTTCTCGAATGGAGCCGGAGGCCACCGCGAACCCTCGATCCAATGCCGGGACCCACGGGAATCGAGCGCCCAGGGAGGGTCGCGTCAAGGTCAACCGCAGGCGCAACCCGTTCCTTCCACGCTCGAGCCACGCTGGGTCCTGCAAAGACGGTGCCGCGCGGCCGGCCTCCGCTACGAGTCGGGCATCGTCACCAGCACTTCCTTGGTGTTGTGGACCTCGATGTCGCTCTGCGGAATCAACGCGGCATATCGTGGAAGCGAGAAGCCAAATGGCGTTCGCTCGTCGCGATCCAGAATCAGCACGTCCGTGTCGAGCATGCGGAAGTGACCGAACTGGGAGTTGCCGCCGCGCAGGAAGACGTAGTTCCGCGCTTCCGACTGCGGCGCGGCGATCGGCGGGCCTGAGAACTCGAGCTCCAGGACGTCGCCGTCCAATGAGACCTTCGACATCTTCCCGTCGATGCGCGGCGGCGGGAACAAGCCGAACGGCTTGATCATGATCTGGTTCTTGTTGACGGTGAGGCTCTTGTTGGGCGGCATCGCGATCAGATTCTCCAGGTTCATCGGCTTCCATTTGAGCAGCTTGGTCGCGGGGATGCCGACCACCTTGAGGTGATCGACGTTCAGGACCAGCGTGTTCGTTCGACGGTCCACCGAGAGGTCGGTGTACATGGAGAACGGGACCCAGAAGACCACGTTCACCTTGCCGGACAGCTTGATCAGGCGCTCCCCGCCGCTCTCCACGAAGTCAACCTTCAGGTCGCGGATCTTCGACCCCGGATAGTTGAAGACCGCTTCGTTGAACATTCCCTGCAGCACCTGGGGATTGATGCGCACGACCGATCGCTGCAGCACCAGGCGGAACGTCTCCAGATCGTCGAACACGACGGTGGATCCATCGAGCGGCACGGCGCGAATGGCCATGTCGTTGGTGTCGATGTACACGTTCTCGGACCACTTGAAGCGAACGTTCTGGAGCCGGATCGCGACGCCCCTGCCCTCGGCCACCTGAGCGGTGTCGCCCTTCAGGAACTTCGTCAGCAGCCTCTCGCGCTGCACCTCGGTGGCTCGCCGGGCGGTGTGCTGCTGGTAGAGGAGGAAACCCTCCACCAATGCCGCCAGCACGGCGACGGCGAGCCCCACGGATAACAGCGCGCGGCGATGCCGATGCTGCTGCCACCACACCGCGATTCTGTTCTTCATGGCGCTCTCCTTGCGGCCCATGGAAATCGATGGGGTGGTTCCAGGAACAATCAAGAAGAGCGCCAGACCTCGGCGCTTTGCGGCTTCAATTGACAGCCACTTCACGGCTCGCGTGGAGGAACGGCTTACAGAATCGCGGCGAATTCGACAAGAAAGGGACCCGTGACGACGCCTTGTGACGATCGAATCGCTCTGGTTGCCGAGGCTTGGGCGATCGGAGCTCACTGGCACGGCTTCTGCCCTGATCATCGGTGGTCGTCAAACAAGGAGGATTCTATGAGGACGAAGACATTCGCGAGGCTGGCGCTCGTGGTCCTCACGCTCGGGATTGTGAGTTCGGTGTGGACGAGTGTGGGCAGCGCCCAGTACAGCGATCGTTGGCGCGATTCCTATCGCAGCCGCTGGGGATACCGGACGAGCGTGATGGTCCCGGCCGGCACTGCGATCGACGTGCGTCTGGATTCAAAGATATCGACCGAGGATGCCAACTCGGGTGATCGGTGGACCGGAACCGTGTACCGCTCGGTGATGAGTGGCGGTCGTGTCGCGATCCCGGCAGGAACTCCAGTGTCGGGCGTGGTCGTTCACTCGGTGCAGGGGGACCACAATACGCGTCCCCAGCTCGCGCTGGCGGTCCGTAACGTGAACCTCGACGGCACAAGCCTTCGTTTCAACGGCGAGACCGAGCCCATCGTGGCGGGATCGAACCGCGCCAAGAAGATCGGTGCGATCGTGGGCGGCGCCGCGGTCGGCGGTGTGCTTGGCCATGTGGTGGGCGGCAAGAAGGGCACGATCATTGGCGGTCTTCTGGGCGGCGCGGCCGGCTATGGAGCGACGCGTCATGCGCTGCGCACCATGCAGCTGAAGGCCGGCACGGTGGTCACCTTCACGGCGCGCGAGGATGTCGTCGCGAGACGCTACTGATCCGCGCCTGGAACGGATGGACGGAAAGCCCCCGCAAGGATGCGGGGGTTTTCTCATTCCTGGCGATCGGCCAGCGCCGCCGCGCGGCCGAGCAGCAGCACGCGCTCGCGAAGGTTTCGCGTCAACGAAGCCGCGCGCTCGAACTCCCGGCGAGCTTCCTCCCGGCGTCCGAGCTTGGCCAGCAGATCTCCACGCACGCTCGGCAGCAGATGGTAGCTCCCGAGCGAAGGCTCGTCCGCGACCGCGTCCACGATCGCCAGGCCCGCCGCCGGACCGGACGCCATCGATACGGCGACGGCCTGGTTGAGGGCGACGATCGGTGAGGGGGTGAGGCTCAGGAGCGCTTCGTAGAGCGACACGATGCGCGGCCAATCGGTGGCGTCCGCGGTACGAGCCCGGGCATGGCACGCGGCGATCGAGGCCTGGATGCCGTACGGACCGAGCGCGCCGGCCCGCTCCGCGCGCTCGAGCGCCGCGAGTCCGCGGCGAATCAGCAGCGGGTCCCAGAGCGCGCGGTTCTGCTCGAGCAACAGGATGGGCTCGCCGGAGGGACCTGTCCGTGCGCGGGATCGCGAGGCCTGGATCTCCATGAGCGACACCAGACCGTGGACCTCGGGCTCCTCGGGCGCCAGCTCGGCGAGGATGCGACCGAGCCGGAGGGCGTCCTCGCACAAGGCCGGGCGCATCCAATCCTCACCCGCGGTGGCGGTGTAGCCTTCGTTGAAAACCAGGTAGATCACCTCGAGCACCGAGGCGAGGCGTGCCGCGCGATCTTTGCCGCGCGGCACTTCGAAGGCCACGTTCGCCGTCTTCAGCGTCTTCTTGGCGCGCACGATCCGCTGCGCCATGGTCGGCTCGGAGACCAGGAATGCGCGCGCGATCTCGTCGGTCGTGAGTCCGCCGAGCATCCGCAGGGTGAGCGCCACCCGTGCCTCGGGAGGCAGGACGGGGTGGCAGCAGGTGAAGACGAGTCGCAGCATGTCGTCGCCGATGTCGTCGTCGATCGCGGCGTCGAGGTCGGCCTCGAGCGTGGATGGCTTGGCATCGATCTCCGCGCCGAGCTGGGCGTGCTTTCGGTCGAGCATGCGGTCCCGGCGCAGGAGGTCGATCGCGCGCCGCTTCGCCGTGGCCATGAGCCATGCGCCCGGCTGGTCGGGAACACCGGCCGCGGGCCAGCGCTCGAGCGCCGCGACCAGGGCGTCCTGAGCCAGGTCTTCGGCCAAACCCACATCGCGCACCATACGGGCCAGCGATGCGATGATGCGCGCGGACTCGATGCGCCAGACCGCGTGAATGGCGCGATGGGTGTCGGTCGCCGTCACAGCGACTGCGCGACTACCGCGTCGTCAGGGAAGCTGAAGTAATAGGTTGCATCCACGACAACGTCCCGCGCCCTACCAGCACCGGTCGTCGTCACCTCAATCCCTGGCACGAGCGCCTCAACGATCTTCCTCCTGGTGTCGAAGTCGAGCGGCCCGGCGTCGAGTCGGCGGTTGAGTTCGGTCAGGAGAGAGGCGGCGCCCTGCAGACGTTCTTCAGCATGGCGAGCTGCTCCCGCGGCGTCCTCGAGCGCCGCGATCTGCACGGTCAGGGCGTCCTGTTCTTGCCGCAGTGCGGCGAGCTGCGCATCCACCTCGGCCTGGGTGATCGTGCCACGCCGGTGGAGCGTGATCACCCGCTCGCGCTCCGCACCTTTGCGCGCGAGTTTGGCCTTGGCGTTCTTGATGCGAGCCGCCGTGAAAGCCGCGCCGGTCCCGGTCGCCTGCCGGCGTGCCAGTTCCGCGAGCGCGTCCCCGGGGTTTCTCAAGAAGCACTCGATGTCGGTCCAGATCGCCTGCTCGGCCTCGTCCGCGTACACGCGCTTGGCGCGGCACCCCGTGCGCGCCCCGCCGCATACGTAGCAGCGAGTGCCGGCACTCGTTGCCGTGCCGCTGTAAGCGCGGCTGCAAGCCCGGCAACGCATCAGCCCGCTGAGCAGGTACTCGCGACGGCGGTTCCGTTTCGCTTCCTTGAAGTTCCGCGCGCGCCCGCGCTGCGCCGCCTCCCAGAGGCCGACGGTCACGATCGCCGGACATGCCGCCTCGATCACTTCGCCGGCCCGCCCCTTCGGCTCGTACCGCCGGGCGCCTTTGTAAGCCTCGTTCCTGGTCACCCTCCGCACGGTGGCATGGCTCCATTTGGGTTGACCGCTAGGAGTCGCAACCCCGCGTGCGTCCAAGTGCGCCGCGACAGCAAGTGAGGAGGTGCCGGCGGCGACCATGCTGAAGATCGTGCTAACCGTCTCGGCTTCATCTGCGTCCACCACGAGCCGCCCGCTTTCCACGCGGTACCCGTAGGGTGGCGTGCCTCCCGACCAGGCCGTTTCCCGCATGCGCCTGCGTAAGCCGGCGCTGGTGCGCTCGACGATGTTCTCCTTTTCCAGCGCGGCGGCACCGGCCATCACGGCGACACTGAAGCGCCCCGCCGGCGTGCTGGTGTCGAACGGCTCGGAGGCGGCTTTGATCGTGACACCGAGAGCCTCGAGGACTTCAACCGCGCGCAGAGTCACGGTTGTGCGGCGCCCGATTCTGTCGAGTTTGAACACCACCACCGTGTCGATCTTCTTCTCGCGCGCCGCTTGCAGGAGCGCGGCGCCGCCCGGCCGTTCCTCGAACGGAACCGTGCCGCTAATACCGTCGTCGAGAAACTCCACCGCACCCACGATCGCCTCTGCAGCACACCAGCGGCGCAGCTCGTCCACCTGTGTCCGAATGCTCCCACGCTCGGCCTGTTCTTCGCTTGAGACGCGCGCGTAGACGCCGACTCTCATCATCGTGGTCTCCTTGAAGTGCGTGGTGTTCTGTGACCCCGCTGCTTCTTGACGCGCTGGCGGGGGGCCGCGGTCGGTGTGTCTTGAACCTTGATCTGCTTGTAGCGGGTGTACGCGGTCGCAGCTTCTGGCACGCTGCCATAACCCTGGCCTGGGCGAAGCACCTCAAAACCTTCCATCAGCTCCAGCCACGGTGGCCTCTTGCTCTTGTTGGCGGCGGTCTCTCGTTCTACGTGCTCGCCCCAGGCAAGAGTGCGCGGGTCTGGACTTCTGCCTCTGCCTCTATCCCGGCCAGCGGCCATCGCCTTTGCCTTCGCGAACTCAAGAGCCACAGAGGTGGGCGAGGCGTGCGCCTGCGCGAGCACCGCGATCGTCCTGGAGGCCCCCGTCTGCAGCGTGCGCACCACGATCGGCGACGGCTCGGGGATCCGGTTCTCAATCAGGTACATGAAAGCCTCCTCCTCGCTCCATCCGTAGCCGAGCGCCGCACGGCGCATCCACCACAGGAAGTTTTCTGTGAAGGTCTTCGGCTTGGCGCGACCCCAGGGGCGCTCGTCCGGCACCTCAATGGCTAGAGGGAAAGATCGAAGCCGCACCACCGCGGGGAGATCGCGCAATAGGTCCTGAACCTCCGGTGCGGCAGATAGGCGGATCTCAAGCCACGGGCCGGTCGCCGCATCGGTGCCCCGTCCGAGTCGCTCGACATATATGCCGTTCTGAGCGCGGTGAGCCTCTCGGAACTGCTGTAGTTGAGGATCGTGATCCGCGGCTAGTCGCAGCTCTC
>DASTBI010000225.1 GCA_035712145.1 Candidatus Eisenbacteria bacterium
TCGGCGCCGATTCACCAGGCCGGAGCGACCGTCCTCGTCGTCGAGGACGTGCTGCCCTGGTTCAGCGCGGCGGTTGAATCGCTCCTGATGCTCAATGACATCGTCTACGACGTCATCCCGTCATCCGCTCTCGGCGGGACCGACTTGAGCCCGTATCAGAAAGTGATCGTTCCGAGCGACCAGCCGACTTCCCTCTATGACCGTGTCGCCGAAAGGGCGGCCCAGATCAATGACTACGTCCTGCGAGGCGGAGTGCTGGAATTCCATGCCTCGTGGGGTTGGTCGGCCGGCGATCCCACGCGCGTCACTCTTCCGGGAGGAATGGAGATCAGGACCTTCATCTCCGAGTTCAACCACGTCCTCCAGCCCGGCCACGCCTTGATGAGGGACGTTCCCGACCCCATCACGGGTGTGCAAGCCAGTCTCTCGTACTTTGCCAACATTCCCGCGAACGCGACCCAGATCGCGACCGACGACCAGGGCCAGACGGCACTGGTGGTCTATCCGTTCGGGGCGGGAAGGGTGATCGCGAGCGGGCAGACGCTCGAATTCGGCTACCAGTTCGGCTATTCGACGGGGACCATCCTGCGCAACATGATCCCCTTCATGTTCGGTTCCGACTGGCTCTCGATCGCACCCTCGTCTGGAACCCTTCAACCCGGAGGCCAGATCGATCTGGCGGTGACGTTCGATGCCAAGGGACTCCCGGGAGGCGATTACCACCGAGACATCATCATCATCAGCAACGACCCCGACGAATCGCCCTGGTCCGTTCCGGCCGACCTGCACGTGACCGGAGCGCCGGACATCACGCTGTCGCGGTCCGAGATCGACTTTGGAACGCTGTTCATCGGAGCCGCGCGCTCCGAATCGCTGATGGTCGGCAACCGGGGCACGGAAGTCCTGACAGTCACCGAGATCACGCCGTCGCGAGGCGAATATCAGGTGGACCCGGCGGCGGGCTTCAGTCTCGCTCCTGGAACTTCGCGGTGGGTGAGCGTGACCTTCCGGCCTGGCGCCGCGGGGCCCACGCCCGGGGTGCTGACCATTCGAAGCAACGACCCGGACGCGGGCGAGTCCACGGTCGCCCTGACGGGAACGGGGCAGATTCCACCCGACATCTCGATCGCCCCTCGGGCCGTCCTGGAGGACATTCTCCAGGGGCAAACCTCGGTGCGTCCGTTGACCATCTCCAACGACGGCGCCTCGCCGCTGACGGTCGACATCGCGGTTCGCCTGCCTGCCATTGCCGTGGCCGCCGTGCCGGGCGCTCCGCTGGTGGTCGACGCCGTTTCGCGAAGCACGATGAGCGAGCTCGAGAAGGCTTCATATCGTGAGCGTTATCGCGAAGCCACGCCGTCCGGGTCGACCAAAGGATCGAGCGCCCTGGTCGGACGTTTGGGCGGCGGCCGTGCGGTCCGAGCCGCGACGGCCGCGGTGCCACCCGGCGTCTACGTCCTCTACTCCGACGACATGGAAGGAGGACCCGGCGGCTGGTCCCACTACTCGACCGACTCGATCGGCGTCGACCTGTGGGGGCGTACGACGGGTCGTTCCAACAGCGGAGCCTGGAGCTGGCGCGTCTCGCAGCACGACTTCCAGGGAAGCGACGCGCTCCAGAGTCCCTTGATCGATCTGAGTGGAGTGCTGGACGCGACGCTCACGTTCGAGCATTGGCACGAC
>DASTBI010000226.1 GCA_035712145.1 Candidatus Eisenbacteria bacterium
TCGACTCGAACAAGTTCAGATTGACCCGCGTCCCGTCCGGGAACAGTTTCTTGCCCCCGCCGAGCGATACCGGGTAGAGGAGCAGGCGGTACTCGTCGACGAGATCCGCGGCGATCAGCGTGTGCGCCAGCACGCTGCTGCCATCGAGGTAGATGTCCTTGACGGCCCGTTTCTTCAACGCGCGCACCTGCTCGACCACGTCATCTTTGATCAGGGTGGAGTTCCGCCAGGCCGAGGCATTCTTCAGCGTGGTGGAGACCACGTACTTCGGCATGGCATTCATCAGGTCGCCGAACGGGTCGCCGGCTTTCATCGGCTCGAACGCTCCGCCGTGGATCTGCCAGGTCTTCCGTCCGAGCAGGAACGCCTCCGTCTGGCTCATCGCCTCCATGAAACGGGCGCCGATCTCATCGTGCCAGTAGGGCATCGTCCACCCTCCCTGGGTGAAGCCGCCCTCCGTGTCCTCCTCGGTCCCACCCGGCGCCTGGATCACACCGTCCAGTGAGATGAACTCCGCCACCACCAGCTTTCCCATGTCCGCCTCCTATATCCGGGTATCGAGCAGCGGCTGAATATACAAGGAGAAGCCCCCGCGTCGTTGGGCGGCGGAGGCTTCCCTTCCGGACCGACTTCGATGGACTCGGCCTAGCGGGCCTTGGCGCCTTCGTAAGCCTCTTCCAGCTCGTCGATCTGGATCTTCTTCATCCCCAGCATCGCTCGGAACACCCGTTGGGCCTTTTCCGGATCCTTGTCCTGGACCATCTCGATCAACGCCTTCGGAGTGATCTGCCAGGACATGCCGAACTTGTCCTTGAGCCAGCCGCACTGACTCTCCTGGCCGCCATCCTGGGTGAGCTTGGTCCACAGCTCGTCCACTTCCTTCTGGTCCTCACAGTTCACGATCAACGAGATCGCCTCGTTGAACTTGAATTGCGGACCGCCGTTCAGCGCCAGGAAATCCTGGCCTTCGATCTGGAACGAGATCGTCATCACCGAGCCCTCGGCGCCGGGGCCGGCCTCTCCGTAGCGCATGACCTTGTGGATCTTCGAGTGCTTGAAGACCGACGTATAGAAGTTGACCGCCTCTTCGGCGTTGTTGTCGAACCACAGGCATGGAGTGATCTTCTGCTTGGACATGGGGGGACCTCCTGTTCGGTGGCGACTTCGTTCTTCCGGTCGTTCTCAGCATGCACCTTCGGGGCAGTCGGGATGTCGACTTTTTGCCAGGACCCAAGCGATCGATCCTGGCTCGCCAAAGCCCAGCTGTCGTCGGCGGTTCGGCAATTGGGGCGGGCCCGGACATCGGGCTCCTTCAGGCCACTTGGGCTTCGCCCTGCTCTTCGGGCGGCTTGAGACCCCGGAAGCTCCGCCACAGGAGCACGTCGTAGGTGATCTTCATCGCCGCGCCGACCACGAGCGGTGTCATCAGCGACATGTCCTGCATGAGGAACCCCGCGACCGTCGGCGCCGCGGTCCATGCGGCGAGGCGAACGATGGCGGTGACGCCTGACGCGCGCGTGCGCTCCTCGGGCT
The DNA here is from genome assembly GCA_035712145.1 of Candidatus Eisenbacteria bacterium. Classification (NCBI taxonomy): domain Bacteria; phylum Candidatus Eiseniibacteriota; species Candidatus Eiseniibacteriota bacterium. The sequence continues at coordinate 1,534 of DASTBI010000226.1, forward strand.
TGACCACCGCCATCACGTACGACTGCCGTGTCGGAACGTCCATCTCCACCAGGCCTTCGCGCAAGAGGAACAGCGCGGCGGCCACGGGGAAGCTCGGCGCAAAGGCTACGGTGACCAGCAGGAGGCTGGATGGGATGTGCGTGAACACCATCGTGTTCACGAGACCGATGCGGCGCGCGAGCCAGGCCGCTCCCACGTGCGAGATGGCATTGGCCACGCGCGCGCCGAAGAAGAGCGGGCCCACCACCTCGACGCCGACGCCGAAGCGCTCGTGGAAGAAGTAGGAGAGGAGCGCCGCGGTGAGGAAGCCGCCGCCGAGACCGTCGAGGGCGAACAGCGCGCTGATCTTCGTCAGGATGCGCCGCGTAGCCGGACTGAGCGGTGGCAAGGCCGCCTTCGCCAGCGGCGTCTCGACCGCGCTCGAGAGCATGAAGTAGAGAAGTGCCGGCACCAGTGAGAGCGCGCCGTAGATCACGATCGCGCCATGGATACCCGTGGATTCGGGAGCTTGGGGGCCGGCCATCGACTGAATCCAGCGCGGCGTGACGGCCATCAGTCCGCCCAGCGCGTGACCCACGTCCTGCGCGATGTTGTAGGCCGCGAACGCGGACGTGCGCTCGCGGTCGCTCACCGCGTTGGGGAGCACGGCCTGCTCGAGGACCAGCGCGGCGCCGCGATCCCGCCCCATGCCGTTGACCATGCCCACGAAAGCCGCGAGCGCGATCGCCCACGGCTCGCGAGTCACGAGGAGCGCCAGGCCCCCGGCGCCCGCGAGCAGCGCGAGCGCCACCAGCGCCCGGCGTCTCCCGAACCGGTCGGCGGCGGCGGTCACGGCCATCGTGCCCGCCGCGGCGCCCGCCAGCCCGGCGGCCACGATCACCCCGATCGCGCGAGCGTCGAGATGCGCTTCGGCGAGGTAGAAGCCGAGGAGGACGCCGATCATTCCGGTGGCGACCGCGCGCAGGAACGCGGTGACATACAGCACTCGCCGGTCGTTCACGGCGACACGTTAACACTCGCGCTTGTGAGGTGGGCAGGGGTCGGGCAGAATCGCGCGCCGGGACTTCGAACCGCATGTCACGCACTTCTTTCCATGCCGCCATCGTGGATGCCTTCACCCGCCGCGCGGGGGAGGGCAATCGCGCCGGGGTCGTTCCCGATGCCGGGCGCATGAGCGAGGCGATGATGCAGGCGGCGGCGCACGCCGTGGGCGCCTCCGAGACGGCCTTCGTGATGGCGCCCTGCGACGGAGCGCACCTGCGACTCCGCTACTTCACGCCGACTGCCGAGATCGAGTTCTGCGGCCACGCCACGGTCGCCACGTTCCATCGGCTGGTCGAGATGGGAACACTCGAGGCGCCCGGCACCTATCAGCTCGACACCGAGGCCGGCATCGTCGAGGTGGAGCTCGAGAGGGATGGGGAAGCGTGCCGGGTGTGGATCGTGACGCCTCGCCACGCATGGAACGACTCTCCGCTCGAGCCCGCCGAGCTGATGCGCCTGCTCGGGGGAACGCCGCCCATGCTCGATTCCACTCTGCCCATTCGCAGCTCCGGATCGAAGCTCTTCGTGCCGATCCGCAGACGCGCCGATCTTTGGTCGTTGACTCCACGCTGGGACGAGCTGACCGCCGCAGGCCTGGCTCGCGAGCTTCGCGGCTTCTATGTCTTCACTCGCGAGGCGGCCGATCCCGCGCACGTGACTCAAGGGCGATACTTCGCGCCCGCGGTGGGCGTGCGCGAGGATCCCGCGACCGGCTCCGCGAGCGGCCCCCTGGCCGAATACCTGGCGCTCCACGGAGTGCTTGCGCTTCCCGAAGCCGGGGGCGACGCAAGAGCCTGTGCCGAGCAGGGTGATGCGATGGGAAAGCCCGGTCGCCTGCAGCTCGAAGTCCGCGGGACGCGGGAGGGTATCGCACGCGCGCGCGTCGGCGGAACGGCGGTGACCGTGATGGACGGCACGCTCTTCGTGAGCGACGCAACATGAGCCCGGGACCTCAGGCGCTGCATCGCCGCGTCGAGCGCACGATCGAAGTCGGCGCGGCGGGCTCCGTGTCCGCCATCAGCCTCGCGCCGCCGGGGCCGCGGGCGCAGCTGGTGCTCGGGCACGGGGCGGGTGCCGGGATGCACCACCCGTTCATGGAGGCGGTCGCCGAGCGGCTGGCGAGCCGCGACCTGGCGACGCTGCGCTATCAGTTCCCGTACATGGAGCGCGGTCAGTCGCGCACGGACCCGCCTTCGGTGGCCACGGCGACGGTGCGCGCGGCGGCCGCTGAGGCCGCGCTGCTCTTTCCCGGCACGCCGCTCTTCGCGGGAGGCAAGTCCTTCGGCGGGCGCATGACGTCGACCGCGGCCGCGCTCTCGCCGTTGCCCGAGGTGCAGGGCCTCGTCTTCCTCGGCTTCCCGCTCCATCCCGCCGGGCGGCCCGGGACCGAGCGCGCGGTTCACCTGGATCACGTGCAGGTGCCGATGCTCTTCCTCCAGGGCACGCGCGACACGCTCTGTGACCTCGAGTATCTCGGGCAGGTGCTCAAACGACTCGGCCGGCGGGCCACGCTTCACCTGTGGGACGGCGCCGACCATTCGTTCCACGTGCCCAAGCGCTCGGGACGCACCGACGAGCAGGTGCTCGACGAGCTGGCCGGCGCGATCGCGGCCTGGTGCCTCACCGGCGACGGAAGCCGCCGGTGAAACTGAGGGTGGGGACGAGCGGCTACTCGTACAAGGAGTGGGTGGGGAGCTTCTATCCTCCCAAGCACCCCGCCGCGAAGATGCTGCACTTCTATGCCGGGCGCTTCGGCACGGTGGAGATCAACAACACGTTCTACCGGATGCCGACTGCGGAGATGCTTGCCAAATGGGCCGGCGAGGTCTCCCAGGACTTCCGGTTCGTGCTGAAGGCCCCGCGGCGCATCACGCACGACCGCAAGCTCGCCGGCGTGGAAGATTCTGTCGCTTTCCTGATGGAGGCCTCGGCAACGCTCGGTGAGAAGCGCGGGCCCTTCCTGTTCCAGCTCCCACCCACGTTCAAGAAGGACACGCCGCGGCTGGCCGACTTCCTCGCGCGCCTTGGTCCGATCCCCGCGGCGTTCGAGTTTCGGCACTCGAGCTGGTTCGAAGACGAGATCTATGACGTGCTGAGATCTCACGCCGTGACGCTTTGCCTGGCCGAGACCGACGAGGGAGATCCACCTCCGCGGGTCGCGACGGCCTCGTGGGGATACCTGCGATTGCGGCGAGTCGATTACGGCGACGACGAGCTGATGGCATGGCTCGGCTGGATCCGCGAGCAGGGCTGGGAATCGGCCTACGTGTTCTTCAAGCACGAGGACGAAGGCCACGCTCCGCGGCTCGCGGCGCGTCTGCTGGAGCTGGCCGGCTGACCACGAACCCGGCCGCCCCCGTGCTGCGCCGCGTGCTCACGCTGCGTGACGTGGTGCTCTTCTACGTCGTCGCCATCGTCGGTTTGCGGTGGCTCTCGATGGCCGCGGCGGCGGGGCCGAGCGCGCTCGTGATCTGGCTCATCGCCGCGGTCGCGCTCTTCCTCCCGCTCGCCTTTGCCACCATCGAGCTGGCCGCGCGCCACCCGGAAGAGGGCGGGATCTACGTGTGGGTGCGGCATGCCTTCGGGGATTTCGCCGGTTTCATGACCGCGTGGCTCTACTGGGTCAGCAACCTGGTCTATCTCCCGGGCGCCCTCTACTTCCTGGCGGGCAACGCGCTCTTCATCGGCGGCGATCCGTGGCAGGGGCTTTCGGACAGTCCCGCGTATTACGTCGCGGTCTCGATGCTGGGCGTCACGATCGGCATCGGTCTCAACACGATCGGGCTCTCCGTGGGCAAGCGGCTCCACAATCTCGGCGGGCAAGCCACGTGGGTGACGGTGGCGGTGTTGTGCGCGATGGGCGGGATCGCGCTCGCGCGCTTCGGAAGCGCCACCGACTTCGGACACGGCGCGCTCCAGCCGAGCACGAGGCTCGCCGACATTTACTTCTGGAGCACGATCGCCTTCGCGTTCAGCGGATTCGAGGCCGCGTCGCTGATGGGCGAGGAGATCCACGATGCGCGCCGCATGGTGCCGCGCGCGGTGGTGATCGCGGGGATCGTCATCGTCGCCATCTACGTGCTCGGCACGACCGCCATCCTGGTCTCGCTGCCGTCGAGCGAGGTGGGGGGGATCCAGGGGATTCTCCAGGCGATCGAGAGCATCGCGCGCCGCGCGGGAATGCCCTGGCTCTCGCCGCTGGTCGCGCTGCTGGTGACGGTGGCGGCGCTCGGCGCCACCTCGGCGTGGCTCGCGGCCACGGCGCGGCTGATTTTCGTCACCGGCGTGGATCGCTACCTGCCGCCGGTGTTCGGACGCGTGCATCCCAAGTGGGGCACGCCGGTCGCGGCGCTGGTCGTGCAGGGCATCGGAGCGGTGTTCTTCGCCCTGCTCGGGCAGCTCGGCGCGAGCGTGAAGAGCGCTTACGACTTCCTGGTCAGCATGGGCGTCATCACCTATTTCATCCCGTACCTCTTCATGTTCGCGGCGCTGCTCAAGGCGCAGCGGGATCCTCTGCCCGCGGGCGCCAAGCGGGCTCCGGGAGGTAGGCCGATGGCGGTGCTGATGGCCATGCTCGGCATGGCGACACTCCTGATCTCGATCGTGCTCGCCGTGTTTCCCCCCGGCGAGGGAAGCTCCGGATCGATCCGGGTCCTCGTTGCGACGTTGCTGGTGACGGCGCTCGGTGTGGCGTTGTACCTTCGAGCGCTCCGGAGGCGTTCCGCTGGATTGTCTGGGAGGTCCTGATGCCGAAGTACATGCGGCACGTCCTGCTGCTCGCGATTTCAGCCGGCGCGTGGCTGACCGGCCTGGCCGCCGCAGCCACCCTCCCGGCGCCGCCCACGACCGCCACCGAGGTGGTGCGCGACACCCTGCACGGGATGGTCCTCGAGGATCCCTATCGCTGGCTCGAGGACCAGAAGTCGTCCAACACTCGCGCCTGGATCGATACCGAGAACCGCTACACCGACCAGGTGATGAAGACCGTTCCGGGGTACGACCGGATCCACGACCGGCTCGAGAAGATCCTGCGCGTGGAGTCGATGACGGTTCCTCGGGTGCGGGGGGAACTCTACTTCTACACGCGTCGCAAGGTGGACCAGGACCAGGCGTCCATCTGCATGCGCCAGGGTCTGAACGGTCCGGAGATGGTGGTCGTCGATCCCCATCCGATGAGTCCCGACCACGCCGTGTCGGTCGGCATCGCCGACATCGACGATGACGGCCAGATCCTCGCCTACAGCATTCGCAAGGGCGGCGAGGACGAGATCGAGCTCGCCTTCCGCGATCTCGAAGCCGGCAAGGATCTCCAGGATCGCCTGCCCAGGGCTCGTTACTTCGGCATCTCGATCGAGCCGAGCGGGAGGGGCCTCTACTACACGCGCCAGACCGCGAGCGGACCGCGCGTGATGCACCACTCCTTCGGCGCCGATCCGGCCAACGACCGCGTCGTGTTCGGTGAGCGCTACGGACCGGAGATGATCGTGGTTTCGTCGCTCTCGCCGGATGGGCGCTGGCTCCTGGTCACGGTCAATCGCGG
>DASTBI010000227.1 GCA_035712145.1 Candidatus Eisenbacteria bacterium
GCGGCGATCTGATCGACCGGCATGCCGGCGCCCAGGTAGACGACGCGATAACCCCGATAGGCGAGGAGCGCGCTCGCCATCAGCAACCCACCTTCGTGCGTGTCGCCCGGAAGCATGGCGGCCGCCAGCCGCGGCCCGTGGGCCTGTTGATCGAAGGGCTCTCGCACTTCACGCAGGAAATCGGAAACGCAGGCGGAGGCGAAATGCTCGTGGCGGATCTCGAGGGTCTTGTCTTCCCAGGCCCTGCCAACCGCGTCCATGAGCGGGCCAGCGTAGTCCTGCAGGAAGCGAAGCGGTCCGAGCCGGATCCAGTTGGCTCTCAGCTCGCGGATCAGCGATTCGTGATCGAGGTCCGCAGCCGCCCGCAATGACATCTCGAGCGAGCGCCCGAGCTGTTCACTCCCGAAAACCGAAGCCTGCGAATCCCCCGCCGGCGGTCTCAGCCCAGGTTCGGAGATCGAAAGCAGAGCGTCGAGCTGACGCAGCGAGAGTCCCAGGATCTCCCCGGGGCGATGGCCATGAGCCAGCAGGCGGCCGACGCGGCGAAGGTGCTCGACGGAGGCCGCCGGGTAGAGTCTGTGCCCCGAGGGCTTCCGCACCGGCATGGGCGAACCGTAGCGCCGCTCCCAGGTCCGCAGCGTCTCGACCGGGATCCGGGCGGCACGCGACAGGGCGCCGATCGAGAGCGCTCTCGGTTCAGCGCCTGACCGCCCGGGTTTCTCGTTCGTCCCCATGATCATTCATCCGTTGATTGGCACCGCGTTCCGCCCGGCCCAGCCGCGAAGCCCGCTGGGCGCGGGCTCGCGGTCTGCATGCGGGCGGGACTCAGGACGCGAAGGTAACGGCCAGGCAGAGCGTCGCGAGAACCATCGAGGACATTCTCATCTCGTCTGCTCCTAGGGTAAGGGATTTGGAACCGGCCCCGATCGCAGGGTCAGTTCTGGGGAATCAGCACCGTATCGATTACGTGGATGACGCCATTGCGGGCGAGGATGTCGGTTCCGATGATGGCGGAGTCATTCACCTTGGGCACACTCCCGTTGGTGATGGCGAGCGACTGCCCGTTGAGGGTCGGGAGCGCACTGGACCCGAGAACGTCGGCCGCCAGGTTGGAGCCCGCGACCACGTGATAGAGCAGGATCTTCTTGAGGGCCGGAGGGTCCTTGAGCAGCGACTCGACCGTTCCCGGGGGCAACTTGGCGAAAGCCTCGTCGGTGGGGGCGAAGACCGTGAACGGTCCGTGGCCCTGCCCCGATAGCGTGCCAATCAGATCGGTGGCCTCGAGGGCCGCGACCAGGGTCTTGAAGGAACCGGTCTCGCGCGCGATCTGAACGATGTTCTGCTTCGGCCCGGTCTTCTTCGCTTCTCCGGCGTATGCGCCCTGGGTCGCGAGACCGACGGTCAGGGCGACCACGCTCATGACCGCGACGATGAACCGTGACTTCGACATGGCGAACTCCTCTGGTGAGTGGTGGAGGACTCCGGGGAGGGTCCCCGAGATCGAGCCGGGGCCACTGCCCCCGCTCCACGCCCATGAGATGAACATTTTTTGAATAGGATTCAACAGGACGCCGGGCAGGAGAACGACGATCACGGCCAGGAAGGCTCTCGCGCGCCCGGTGAACTCGAGTCTTGGCAGCAAATAAGCGCATAAAGACGCCGCTCGCCGTCCGGCGAGACGCCACCTAATACCGTCATGGCAGCGTTAAATCTGTTCTTTACCTGTTCACTATGTGGATCGATTCGGTTGATTCGGCCATCCCATGGATCCGTCACCGCCGGACCGACCGGCGATGAAGGTCACCTGGCCCGGCGGGTCGCCCCGCCGGCGCGACTTTCAAGGAGGATCCGATGACGACTCACCTGCGCTTCCCTCTCCTGGCGATGGCCCTCTTCGCCACCGTTTCCCTTGCGAGCTGCGGCTCGGACGACAACTCCAACCCGCTGGCCCCGGCTGCGGCGGCACGAGTCATGGCGGTGCACGCCTCTCCCGACGCTCCCGCGGTGGACCTGCTCGTGGACGGGGCCGTGGCCGGGACCGGCCTGGCCTTCCCCAACAACACGGCGTACCTCAACGTCGCGGCAGGCACGCGTAACGTGAAGGTCAACGTCGCCGGGACCACCAATACGGTCATCAACGCGGACGTGCCAGTGGCCGGCGGGACGAGCTACACGGTGTTCGCCAGCGACGTGGCTGCCAGCATCGGCGCGGTCGTCCTGACCGACGACCTCACCGCTCCGGCATCCGGCAAGGCGCACGTTCGCTTCGTCCACCTCTCCCCGGACGCACCTGCGGTCGATGTCGCGGTGCAGGGCGGACCGGTCCTGTTCGCGAACAAGGCCTTCAAGCAATACACGGCCTTCACCCCGGTCGACGCCGGGACCTATAACCTGGAGGTGCGGCCGGCCGGAACCACCACGGTGGCATTGCCGCTCAATGGCATCGTGCTGCAGGCAGGCAAGATCTATACGGTGTTCGCCAAAGGTCTGCTGAATGGTGCCGGCGCCCAGGCGCTCGGTGCCCAGATCATCGTCAACAACTGATGTCGACCAGGGTCTGCTTTGGCGTTCGATCCAGCGACGCTGGGCGGTTGCCCGAAATGAGCGAGGGGACGGGTCGGATGCGGTCAAGTGACTCCCTGTATCCGATCCCCTCTCCCGTGCACACGGTGCTGATGACCGGCGCCACGGGGTATGTGGGCGGCCGGCTCCTCGCCATGCTGGAGGAGCGCGGAGAGCGGATCCGCTGCCTGGCGCGGCGACCCGCCGTGCTCACCCCACGGGTTCGAGCTTCCACCACGGTCGTGGGCGGTGACGTCTCCGACCCGACCACGCTCGTCACGGCGCTGGCGAACGTCCACACCGCGTTCTATCTGGTGCATTCGATGGACGCGCACGGGGAGTTCGCGCGCCGCGACCGCGAGGCCGCTGCGCGCTTCGGCTCCGCGGCGAAGGCCGCGGGTGTCCGGCGCATCATCTATCTCGGCGGCCTCGGAAGGGGGCCGGGTCTCTCCGAGCACCTCGCCAGCCGCCAGGAGGTGGGGCGCGTGCTGGGCGAGTCCGGGGTGCCGACGATCGAACTGCGGGCCTCGATCATCATCGGCTCGGGCAGTCTCTCCTTCGAGATGGTGCGTGCGCTGGTCGAGCGCCTCCCATTGATGGTCACCCCGCGCTGGGTGAGCACGCGCGCGCAGCCGATCGCCATCGAGGACGTGATCGCGTACCTGATGGCCGCGCTCGACGCCCCGGCTGGGGTGGCGGGCGTTTTCGAGATCGGCGGCGCGGACGCGGTGTCGTATCGCGAGATCATGCGCGAGTATGCTCGCCAGCGTGCTCTGCGCCGCTGGCTGATCCCGGTCCCGGTCCTCACGCCCCGACTCTCGAGCCGGTGGCTTCGGCTCATCACCCCGCTCCATGCCGCGGTGGGCCGGGCGCTGATCGATGGCGTGCGCAACGAGACCGTAGTGACGGACGACCGTGCACGTCGCCAGTTCAGCGTGCGCCCAATCGGATTTGCCGAAGCGATCGCGCGCGCGCTGCGCAACGAGGACCGCGCCTTCGCCGAGACCCGCTGGTGTGATGCGCTGGGCGATCGCCCCAGCGGTGCCCACGCGCCCCATGGGACGCGTATCGTGGATTCGCGCTCGGTCAAGGTCGCCTGCGGGCCCGAGCAGGCTTTTGAGCCGATCCGCCGGTTAGGGGGTGACGCGGGATGGTACTTCGGCAACGGCCTCTGGCGGATACGGGGTTGGCTCGACCTGCTGATCGGCGGACCCGGCCTACGCCGCGGGCGCCGAGACCCCGAAGCGCTGCGGGTGGGCGACGCGCTCGACTTCTGGCGCGTGGAGGCGTTCGAGTCGCCGAGCCTCCTCCGCCTCACCGCCGAGATGCGACTGCCGGGGCGCGCCTGGCTCCAGTTCGAGGTGGTGCCGACCGGCGCGGGTGCGCATATCCGCCAGACCGCGATCTTCGATCCGCTCGGTCTGGCGGGGCTCCTCTATTGGTACGCGCTCTATCCGATCCACCGGCTTCTCTTCGCCGGGATGCTGCGCGGGATCGCGGCGGCGGCCGTTCGATCTACCGTCGCGCCTCGCGCCCCCAGACCCCAGGCACGCACGAACGAAACGAAGGATCACTCATGAAGCATTTCATTCTGCCGGCGGGATTGCTCTGCCTGGCCGCGGGAGTCGCGCAGGCCGTGCCCGATACCGGCGGGAGCGACCACGCACCGCTCCGGACGGTCAGCCACGTCGACCTGACGCGCTACGTCGGGACCTGGTACGAAATCGCGAGCTATCCGCAGCGATTCCAGAGAGGATGCACGGCCACCACCGCCGTGTACACGCTGCGCGAGGACGGGAAGATCCAGGTGGTCAACCGATGCAACCGCGACTCGCTCGACGGACGCGAGACCATCGCTCGTGGCCGCGCGCGCGTGATCGACCGTGAGACCAATGCCAAGCTCAAAGTCACCTTCTTCTGGCCGTTCTGGGGCGACTACTGGATCATCGATCTCGACCCCGACTACCGATATGCGGTCGTGGGCCATCCGAGCCGGAAGTACCTGTGGATCCTCTGTCGCACGCGCACCATGGACACGCTCGTCTACTCCGCAATCCTCGAGCGCCTGGCCGCGCAGGGTTACGACGTCGCCAAACTGCGGGTCACGCTCCAGCCGCAGGAGCCGGCCGGCTCCTGACCGGGTACGGGTCCGGAGGTCACCCGAGCGCATGCGCATCCTGTTCTGGTTCCGTAAGGATCTCCGGCTCGACGACAACACCGGCCTGGCCGAGGCCGTGCGTGACGCCGGCGGGAACGTCGTGCCGTTCTATGCGAGCGAACCCGAGATCCTCTCCCGACCGGACATGGCAGCCACGCGCGTGCGCTTCGTGCTCGATTCGCTCGCGGATCTCGGGGCTGCCGTCGAAGCTTGCGGTTCCCATCTGGCGGTGAGCCATGGCAGAGCGACCGAGACTGTGATCCAGGCCGCCCGGGCGGCTCGGGCCGACGCCGTGTACTGGAACGAAGAGTATGAGCCGCAGCTCGCGCGGCGCGACGACGCCGTGGAGAGCGCGCTACGGCGCGAAGGAATCGCCGTGCGACGATTCCACGATCGCCTGCTGGTGCCCCCGGGCGCAGTGGCCACGAAGGAAGGCAAGCCGTTCGTGGTGTACACGCCGTTCCGCCGGGCGTGCGAGGCGCTCCCGCTCTCGGAGCCGCTCCCCGGCGTGAGGCGGTTCGCGGCGCACGAGCTGCCTCGGCGGCCGCTCGCGAGTCTCGATCGACTCGGGTTCTCGACCGGGCAGACGCCTTGGCCTGGAGGCGAAACGGCCGCCAGGAAACGGCTCGAGGAGTTCCTGTCGCGGGGCCTGGCGCGATACCGGGATGCGCGGGATCATCCGGCTGACCACGCCACCGCGCGGCTCTCCGCCGACCTCAAGTTCGGCACCCTTTCGCCGCGGACCGTGACGTCCGCCGTGCTCGCGGCCGCCCGGGAAGACAGGCGCCTCGGCCCGAGCGCGGAGAAATTCATCTCCGAGCTGCGCTGGCGCGACTTCTACGCGCACGTGCTCTATCACTATCCTCACGTCGAGCGCGGGGCGTTCCGCGCTCGCTACGATGCCATCCGGTGGCGCGGGAACCCCCAGCATCTTGCTGCATGGCAGGCGGGACGGACGGGATATCCGCTGGTAGACGCCGGGATGCGCGAACTCGCCGCCACTGGGTTCATGCACAATCGCGTGCGGATGGTCGTCGCCTCCTTCCTCACCAAGGACCTGCTCCTCGACTGGCGCCTCGGCGAGCGGCACTTCATGCGGCAGTTGGTGGACGGAGACCTCGCGAACAACAACGGCGGTTGGCAGTGGGCCGCCTCGACCGGCACCGACGCCCAGCCGTACTTCCGGATCTTCAATCCGACGCTTCAGGGCGAGCGTTTCGATCCGCAGGGGGCCTACGTGAGCCGATGGGTGCC
>DASTBI010000228.1 GCA_035712145.1 Candidatus Eisenbacteria bacterium
CCCGACGCATGGACGATCGCGCCCGCTTCGACGAATTCGCCCGCCTCGCCACCGAGCAGCGCAATCCGCGCACGCTCGATCTCGACACGCTCGATGTCACCGGCATCCTGCAGCGCATCTCCGCCGAGGACCATGGCGTGCCCGGAGCGGTCGCCCGGGAGCTTCCCTACATCGCCAAGGCCGTCGAGCTCGTCGTCGCCAGCTTCCGTGAGGGAGGGCGGCTGATCTACGTGGGCGCAGGCACCAGCGGGCGGCTCGGGGTGCTCGATTCGTCCGAGTGTCCGCCCACCTTCGGATCCGCTCCCGAGATGGTCCAGGGCGTGATGGCCGGCGGCCATGGCGCCCTCGTGCGCGCGGTCGAAGGCGCCGAGGACCGCACCGCGGAGGGCGAGGAAGCCATGGCCCAGCATCGCGTCGGCCCCAAGGACACGGTGATCGGCCTGGCCGCGAGCCGGCGCACGCCGTTCGTCGTGGCGGCGCTGGCCAAAGCGCGCGCGCTCGGAGCGCGCACCGCCTACGTCACCTGCACGCCGCGCAGCGAGTTCAAGATCGACGTCGACGTCGCGATCTGTCCCGAGGTCGGTCCCGAAGTGGTGATGGGCTCGACCCGAATGAAGGCCGGCACCGCGCAGAAGCTCGTGCTCAACATGATCACGACCGCGGCGTTCGTCCGCATGGGGAAGGTGTACGAGAACATGATGGTGGACCTGATGGCCACCAGCCAGAAACTGGTGGAGCGCAGCCGTCGCACCGTGATGACCGTGACCGGGGTGGACTACGACACGGCGGCCGAGGCCATTGCCGCGGGAGGGAAGAGCGTGAAGACCGCGATCGTGATGCTGAAGCTCGGTTGCACCCGCGCCGAGGCCGAGCAACGTCTCGCCGAGGCCGGCGGTTTCGTGCGCGCGGCACTCGAAGCGCGGCCGGCCGGCGGAGCGGCGCGATGAGCCGGGCGCGTCGACCGCTCAGCTACGTCCTCTTCGCGGCCATCGGGCTCACGCTGGCGTGCGCGCCACCGGGCCAGGAAATCGTGTTCTGGCAATTCTGGCCGGTGGAGGTGGTGCAGCCGCTGCTCGATCGCTTCGAAAAGGAGCACCCGGGAGTCAAAGTGCGCATGGAGCAGCTCACCTGGCAGAGCGGACTCGAGAAGATCACCGCCGCGATGGCCGCGGGCAAGGCGCCCGACCTCTGCGAGATGGGCTCCACGTGGATGCCCCGCATGCTGGCGGCGGGCCAGCTCACCGACTGGAGCGCGGGTGTGGCGGATCTGCGATCCAGTCTGCGCGGGTGGGAGCTGTGCTCGATCGGCGACGCGGTCTACGGCCTGCCGTGGGTGCTCGGCACGCGCGCGCTCTTCTACAACAAGACGCTGCTGGCGCGAGCCGGACTCGACTCGCTGCGCCCGCCCGAGACGTGGGCCGAGCTCTACGCCGCGGCCGAGGCGGTGCACAAGCTCGGCGGCGCGGTTCGCGGCTATGGTGTCCAGGCCGGAGAGCGCTACGTGCTGTTCAAGAAGTTCATGCCGTTCGCGTGGGGAAACGGCGGGCACATCCTCACCGACGACCTGAAGCGAGGGATCTTCGATTCTCCGGAAAATCGTGAAGCGCTCGAGTTCTACCTCTCGCTTCGCAAGGTCGGCATGATGGAGCGCCAGGACGTCCTCGATCGCGCCTTCAAATCGGGAACGCTCGGTCTCCAGATCTCGGGCGCGTGGCTCTGCCGCTCGATTCCCAAGGAAGCGCCGGGCCTTCGCTACGGCGTCGCCCTCGTGCCTCGCCCGAGCCAGGAGCGCGGCACGCACGCATCGTTCGCCGGAGGCGAGCTGCTGGTCAGCTTCAACTCGTCGAAGCACAAGGCCATGGCCCTCCAGCTCGCCCGTTTCCTCGTGACGCCCGAGAACGCGCTGGCGCTGGCGCAGTCCGCGCAGAGCGTGCAGCCGGCGGTGATCGGCGCCGACACGATGGCGTTCTACCGCGAGCATCCCGAGCAACAGGTGATGATCCGCCAGTTCGAGACCGCCGTTCCGACGCCCAATCATCCCGCGTGGGTCGACCTCGAGGCGGCGATCGAGGACGAGGTCGAGGAAGCGCTCCACGATCGCAAGACGGCCGAGCAGTCGGTTCGCGACGCCCAACGACGGCTGACGGACCTGCTGGCGAAGCCGACCCGGTGAGGACGCACTCCCGAGCCACGGCCTGGGCCTTCTTGTCGCCGTGGCTCGTGACGTTCGCGCTGTTCGGACTCTATCCCTTCGCGTTCTCGCTCTACGCCTCGCTCACCGACTATTCGCCGATCCGCGCCGGCGCGCGATTCGTCGGACTCTCCAACTACGCACGCGCGCTGGCCGACTCGACGTTCTGGTCGTCGCTCGCGACCACGGGGATCTTCGTCGTCGGAACGATTCCCTTCACGACCGCGCTGGCGCTGGGGCTCGCGCTCGCGGTCCAGCCCGCGTTTCGGGGGCGCACGGTGTTCCGTGTCGGGTTCTTCGTCCCGAGCGTGGTCTCGGTCGTGGTTCTCTCGCTGGTCTTCAAGGGACTCTATGCGTCCGGGGGCCCGATCAACGCCGGTCTGCGGTCGATCGGTCTGCCCGCTCCGGAGTGGCTTCTCGATCCGCGCTTCGCCCTTCCGGCCATCATGGCGATGGATGTCTGGTCCGCGAGCGGCTACTACATGATCGTATTCCTCGCCGGCCTGGAAGCGATCCCGCGCGACCTGTACGAGGCGGCGCGGATCGACGGCGCTTCCACCTGGGCGCGATTCGTCCGCATCACGCTGCCCATGCTCAAGCCGACGCTCCTCTTCGTGCTGGTGGTCAACACGGTGCGCAGTCTGCAGATCTTTGCCGAGGTGTTCGTGATGACGCGCGGAGGCCCTCTGCACAGCACGACCACGGTGGTCTACTACCTCTACGAGCAGGCGTTCTACCGGTTCGACCTCGGCTACGCGAGCGCCATCGCGTACCTGTTGTTCATCGTGACCCTGGCGATCGCCTGGATCCAGACGCGACTGGTGAGACCCGCCACGGAGCCCGCGCGATGAGCGCCGAGCGCTCTGCCTGGCGCTGGATCTGGCTCTCGCCGCTGCTCGCCACGATGCTGTTCCCGTTCGCCTGGATGATGGGCGTCTCGCTGTCACGGTCCGCCGACGCGACGCTCGCCAGCGCCTTCTCCGGTCCCTGGGACCTTCGCCACTACCAAGCGCTGTTCAGCATCGCCGCGGTCAATCGCTACCTCCTCAACAGCGGGCTCGTGGCCGCGGTCGTGGTGGCCTCGAACGTCGCCACCGCCGCTCTGGTGGGTTACGTGCTGGCGCGCCGCCGGGTGCCGGGGGAGAAGTTCTGGACCCTCGGCATCGTGGCCACGCTGATGCTGCCCAAGCAGGTGCTGATGATTCCGCTCTATCTCGTGCTGGCGCGCCTGCAGCTCCTCGACACTTACGCGGCCCTGATCCTGCCCTTCGCGGTCGACGCATTCAGCGTCTTCCTGGTGCGGCAGTTCGTCACCGGCGTGCCGCTCGAGCTGGAAGAGGCCGCGCGCGTGGACGGCGCCTCGGACTGGACGGTCTTCCGTCGCGTCGTACTGCCGCTGCTCCAGCCGGTGCTGGCGGTGGTCGCCATCCAGTCCTTCCTGACCAACTGGAATTCCTTTCTGTTCCCGCTCATCTTCGTGGACTCGGACCGGCTGCGGACGCTGCCGGTGGGGCTGGCGCTGCTCTCCCAGACCGAGCACAGCGTGGATTGGGGGTTCCTGATGGCGGGCTCGACGGTGGCGTCGCTTCCAGTGCTGGCCGTCTTCGTCGCGTTCCAGCGCCGCATCCTCTCGGGCTTGCTGGCGGGAGCGGAGAAGTGAGCTCGCACACCCTGACGGATCCCTGGCGCGCGCTGCGCGGCTACCGCGAGCGCCCGGAGCACCGCATCGTCGGGCTGATGACCGGCACGTCTGCCGATGCCGTCGACGCCGCGCTGGTGAGATTCCGTGGCGTCGATCTCGAGAGCACGCACGAGATGGAGGGCTCGATCGAGAGTCCGCTCGATCCGGCGCTGCGCCGGGAAATCCTGCACGTCGCGTCGGCTTCGACCCTGGCGCCGGAGCGGCTCGTGCGGCTCGACCACGCGCTGGGCGAGTGCTACGCGGCCGCCGTCCTCGAGCTCCTGGCGGGCCGCGGCTGCTCGCCGCGCGACGTGGACGCGATCGGGATGCACGGCCAGACGGTGCGCCACGTGCCTCGCTCCGAAGGTGCCGGGCAGGCGCTCACCCTCCAGCTTGGCTCGGCGGCGGTACTGGCCGAACGCACCGGGATCGCGGTCGTCTCGGACTTTCGCTCGCGCGACACCGCCGCCGGTGGTGAAGGCGCGCCGCTCGTGCCTCGCGTGGATTGGTGGCTGTTCCGCTCGGCTCAGGAATCCCGCGTGCTGCTCAATCTCGGAGGCATGGCGAATGTGACGTACCTGCCTCGAGGCGGCGACGTCGACGATCTGATCGGCTTCGACACCGGTCCCGGCAACGCGCTGCTCGACGGGCTGGTTTCGATGATCTCGGCCGGCGACACCTTCGACGAAGGGGGACGCCGGGCGAAGCGCGGTCGTGTGTCGGAAGAGCTCCTCGAAGAGCTGCTCGACGACCCGTTCTTCGCGCAACCGCCTCCACGGTCGACCGGCCGGGAGCGCTTTGGCGCGACGTACGCCGCGGCGATGCGCGCCCGAGGCAAGGCGCTCCAGCTTTCCGACGACGACCTGCTCGCGACGGCGGTGGCGCTGACGGCGGAGTCCGTGGCTCGCGCGGTTCGCGACTTCCTGGCGCCGCGCGGCGTCGATGCCCTCTATGCCAGCGGGGGAGGCGTGCGGAACGAGACCCTGATGCGCGCGCTGGCGGACCGCCTGAGGCCCGTTCGGCTCTCTTCGATCGAGTCGCTGGGCGTCGATGCGGGCGCCAAGGAGGCGCTCGCCTTCGCGTTCCTCGCCCACCAGACGCTGTGCGGCGCTCCCGGCAATGTCCCCTCCGCCACCGGCGCGTCGCACCCGGTCGTGCTCGGCCACCTGACGCCTGGGGCATGAGACGGTTCCTCGCGGTGCTCGCGCTGGCCGCCTGGGCGGTGTCGTGCGCGCCCGCACCG
Organism: Candidatus Eisenbacteria bacterium; assembly: GCA_035712145.1. Classification (NCBI taxonomy): domain Bacteria; phylum Candidatus Eiseniibacteriota; species Candidatus Eiseniibacteriota bacterium. The sequence goes on from DASTBI010000228.1 coordinate 5,116, forward strand.
CCGCCGGCGCCTCCGCCGGTCCCTCGTCAGCCGCCGGCCAGCCCGCCGCCTGTTCCGTCGCCGAGCCCCACGCCGACCCCCGAGCCTCGAGGGGCGTCACGAACGTGGTTCACCATCGGCCTCATCTGGGACGTCGACACGCTCACCCTGGCCCCGGTGGGGACCGCTCGCCTCGGCGGTCCGGCCAGCGGGACGATGGACCCGCACGAGCGGCTTTCGTTGCGGGTGACGAAGCAGGGCGCCGTGGCGCGGGTCCACGGACCGAACGGCACCCGGCAGTACACGATATGGCCGGCGGACACCCTCACCATGGCGGCCGAAGGGGAATCCCTGGGCCGAGGTCTCGTCCGCTGGGACGGCAAGACGTGGCGAGGGGAGATGCGCGTCTTCGTGAACCCGCGCAAGAAGCTGACGCTCGCGACGCGGCTCCCGCTGGAGACGTACCTGCTGGGAGTGATCCCTGCCGAGATCGGTCCTCTGGCGGAGGATCTGCTCGAGGCGGGCCGTGCCCAGACGATCGCGGCTCGCAGCTTCTCTCTCTACTACCTCGGACGGCGCGGCGTGGAGGGATTCGACCTCTTCGCGACGGTCGAGGACCAGGTCTACGGATCGGTCGAGAGCGAGAGGCCGCTCGCGACTCGGTGCGTCGAGAGCACGGCCGGACAAGTGGCCCTCTTCCGGGGGACACCGATCCGGGCGAACTACAGCTCGACGTGTGGCGGCATCTCCACGGATGTCTGGGAGGCCTGGCCCGAGCCGCCCCGGCCCTACCTGGTCAGCCATCGCGACCGCGACGGAAGCACGGATTACTGCTCGGAGTCTCGTCACTATCGCTGGCGCGAGGAGTGGAGCGCCGCCGAGTTCCTGTCGACCCTCAGAAATTTCGCTCCCACGTATGGCGTGCGTCTTCCGGCGGGCGGGCTGGGAGAGCTGATCGATGTCCAGGTGCAGTCCCGCTCGCGCTCGGGGAGGGTGTGGTGGCTGGTGGTGCTCACCACGCGCGGCGAAGTCAGAATCCCCTCCTACAGCCTGCGGCAGGTGATCCGGCGTCCCGGGAACCCCGCCGCCATCCTGCGCTCCAACCTCTTCAAGGTGGACGTGCGCCGAAATCCTTCGACTCGGCGCGCGCTGGCGGTCGTGGCGAGCGGCGCCGGCTCGGGACACGGCGTCGGCTTGTGCCAGACCGGAGCGCTCGGCATGGCGAAGAAGGGACGACGCGGCGAGCAGATCCTGGAGCACTACTTCCCGGGTGCTTCGATCTCGCGCCTCTACTGAAGCGCCCGGCCGCGCAGAGTTCGCGTTTCATTGACACTGGCCCGAGGCCGTGGCTATTGTGCCGGGCTCTTGGCGCGGGGTTGTAGTTCAGCTGGTTAGAACGCCTGCCTGTCACGCAGGAGGTCGCGGGTTCGAGTCCCGTCAACCCCGCCAGCCCTCCGGCAGCGCCTCCTCCAGCAGCACCTCCTCCAGCGACTCCGCCTCGACGAGGCGAACGCCCGCAAGTGCGTCTCCACGGCTCGCTACCACGCTCTCCGCGCTCGCCAGCGCTTCTCCTCCGCGCTCACCCGCAGCGTCCCACGGCGCTCGCCCGCGCGTGCCGGCACGCTCGGCGCTCCCTGGCACGCGCCGGTCCGCGGAGCGCCGCGAGCTGCTCGAGGCGGCGGCTCGAGGGCGTCCTGCGCTGCTGGAAATGGGCCTGGAGCGCCCGCTAAATCGGGCCGATTTCTTATTGACGGGTAGGGGGCGCTCCGTATACTGCCGAGGCTTTTTGGAAAGCGGCGCACCTCTCCAGCGCGGAACGCATCCGAATGCGCGTTACGAGGGGACCGCAGCGCGTGAAGGAGCCCGCGAGGTTGCTATGAAGAAGAAGAGAGGGGTCGGCGAGGATCCCGGACTCCCGGACGATGAAGCGGAAGAATACGGGGACGAGGAAGAGGAAGACTTCTACGGCGACGACGACGAACTCGGCGACGATGAGGACTTCGGCGACGACGAAGAAGAAGGTGATGGCGAGTTCGACGAGTACGATGAAGAAGAGTACGACGAAGACGATATCGACGACTTCGACGGCAATGAGAATGAAGAAGAGCCCTGAGGTCGCCATGCACTACGTCTCTCAAAGGAGAAGGCGCGCTCAGCGCTGGCTCCGTGGAGGTGGCTGACGAAATGACCGGTTTCGGCCCACACCTGATGTTGGACGGGTACGGGTGTGAACGGCGGAAGCTCGAGGATCTGGACCTGATCTACCGAATCCTGGAAGAGCTTCCCGCACGAATCGGCATGACGAGGATCATGCCGCCTTACGTGTTCAAGTACAGTGGGTTGAAGCCGGAGGACTGGGGGATCTCGGGGTTCGTCCTCATTGCCGAGAGCCACATCAGCATCCACACGTTCCCGGAGAAGAACTTCGTCAGCGTCGACATCTTCTCGTGCAAGGCGTTCGACGCCGACCTCGCGGAGACGTACCTGAAGAAGGCGTTCCAGATGACCAAGGTCGAGACCAACATGCTCGACCGTGGCACCGAGTTCCCGAAGGAGATCAACGGCGCGGCCCGGATCGTACGAGCCGATCGCCGGCGCGTCGCGCGGCCCGCGGCCTCGCGCCACGTCTGATCCTTCTTCTCTCATCGGGCCCCCCGACGCCTCGTCGGGCGGGCCCGTTCCGTCTCGAGGGGGGCCCATGACGTCACCTGCCTGGCCGTCGGGACTCCCCGAGAACTTCGGCGGCCTCGAGAGCGATTTCGCCGCGCTCGATCGTGCCCGCGCCGTGATCCTTCCGGCGCCCTACGACTTCTCCACCTCGTATCAGGGTGGAGCACGGCTGGGCCCGCGAGCGATCCTGGCCGCCTCGCGCAACATGGAGCTGTGGGACGAGGAAGTCGGCGCCGTCTACCGCCAGGGCATCCACACACTGCCCGAGCTCGAGCCGACCGCCGAGGGACCCGAGGCGATGGCGCGTCGTGTCGAGGAAGCAGTGGGGTGGATCCTTCGCCAGAAGAAGCTGCCGGTGATGCTCGGCGGAGAGCACAGCCTGACCGCAGGAGCGGTGAAGGCGGTGGCCACGAGCGTCGAGCGTCTGTCGGTGCTCCAGATCGATGCTCATGCCGACATGCGGGACCGCTACCTCGATTCGCCCTTCAGCCATGCCTGCGTGATGCGCCGAGTGCGAGAGCTGGTCCCGGCGGCATCGGTCGGGATTCGCTCGCTGTCCGAGGAGGAAGCCGAGTACCTCGAAGCTCACCCGGCGCCGATGTGGAGCACGCGCGAGTTCCGGGCGCTCGGGCGACGCCTGGAGCCGATCCTCGAGACGCTGACGGACCAGGTGTACGTCACGATCGATGTCGACGGTCTGGATCCATCCCAGGTCCCGGCGACCGGCACGCCCGAGCCGGGTGGCCTCGATTGGTACGAGCTCGTGGATCTGCTGCGCGCGGTCGCCGAACGCAAGCGCATCGTGGGTTTCGACGTTGTCGAGCTGGCGCCTTTGCCGGGCCAGGTGGCGTCGGATTTCCTGGCCGCGCGGCTGGTCTATCGCCTGATCGGTCTCAGCCTCGGACTGAAGCGTCCCACCGGCGCTTCGAGAACGCTCGAAGCCCGCGCTTGACGGCCATGGCGCCGCTCCCGCGCCTGGCGCTCAAGAAGAACCAGGATCGTCGCGTGCGCGGCGGCCACCCTTGGATCTTCAGCAACGAGGTGGCCGGCGTCGAGGGCGCCGAGGACGGCGGCCTGGTCGAGGTGTACGACTCCCGCGGGGCGTTCCTCGGGCGTGCGTACTACAACCGCCGAAGCCTCATCTGCGCGCGCCTGCTCACTCGCGGTCGTGACGAGATCGACCTCGATTTCTTCGTGAAGCGGCTGGAGCGTGCGCTCCAGTACCGACGCGCCGTCGTTCCCGACGCCGAGGCGCTGCGCCTTGTGCACAGCGAATCCGATCAGCTCCCCGGGCTCGTGATCGACCGCTACGGGGAGTGGCTTGCCGTGCAGGTGCTGACGCTGGGAATGGAGGCTCGATCCGATCTCGTGCGTCAGGCCATCGAGCGCGTGCTTTCGCCGCGCGGAGTCGTGCGGATCGCCGATTCACCGCTGCGCAAGCTGGAAGGCCTTCCCTTGGAGCGCGGACTCTGGTGGGGAGATGTGCCCGAGCACGCCGAGATCTCCCTTGGCGGATTCCGGGTCGAAGTCGACCTTCTGCACGGGCAGAAGACCGGTCTGTTCCTCGATCAGCGGGAGAACCGGCGGCTCGCCGAATCCCATGCCGCGGGAAGGCGAGTTCTCGACCTCTTCTGCTACCAGGGCGAATGGGCGCTCCATGCCGCGCGCGGGGGAGCCGAAGAGGTGCTCGCCGTGGACTCCTCGGCGCCTGCGCTGGCAGCCGCGCGCCGGAATGCCGAGCGCAACCAGCTCGCCGACCGCGTCTCCTTTGTCGAGGGAGACGTGTTCGATACGGTGCGGTCGCTCGAGCGGCAAGGCGAGCGTTTTGGCCTCGTGATCCTCGATCCTCCGGCGCTCATCAAGTCGCGTAGTCACATCGCCGCGGGCGCCCGCGCGTACCGCGAGCTGAACCGTGCGGCGATGGCGATGCTCAATGAAGGGGACGTGCTGATCACCTGCTCGTGCAGCCATCAGCTCGAGGATCCGCTGTTCGAGCAGGTGCTCCGTGAGGCCGCCCGCGCCGCACGACGGCCTTTCCGCGTGCTGGATTGGCGTGGCGAAGCGTTAGACCATCCACGGCTGCTGGCGGTCGCCGAGACGCACTACCTCAAGTGCGCGGTCCTCCAGGCCGTGTGAGCGGAAGCTACTCCGACCTTCCCGCCTTCTTCAGCTCGTCCACGTAATTGAGACGCAGGTCGGTGATCGCCTGCTGGAGCACGCGCTGCTCGTCCGGCTCGAGCTGCCCTCGAGTCCGCGCCTCGATCGCCGCTAGGGTGTCGATCGTGTCTCGTGCGGCATCCAGGTTCTTGTCGAGCGAACGAGTGATCGGGTTCATCAGCTTGCCGAGCGCCACCATGCCGGTCTGCTGAAGACCCAGCACCAGCTGGAGGAACAGAGCGGCTTCGCGAGACGTCGATGTGCTCATGAGGTATCCCCGGGAGAGCGTGTCTTGGCTTCTTCCCACAGCTCGTCGAGCTCCGTGAGCGAGGTGCCCTTGAAGGAACGCCCCTGCTCTGCGAGCCGGCGCTCGATGTGGTGAAAACGATCGCGGAAGCGCCGCGTGGCGGCTCGCAGCTCACGCTCCGGGTCGACGCCCAGGTGACGCGACAGATTGACGACCGCGAACAGCAGATCGCCGATCTCGCGCGCGGTGGCCGCCGAATCCTGGCTGCTCATGGCGCGCTCCACCTCGAACATTTCCTCCTGGACCTTGGCTTTGGGGCCCGATATCTCGGGCCAGTCGAACCCGACGGCGCCGGCCTTTTCCTGCGTGCGATACGCCGCCACCAGCGCCGCCAGGCCGGGTGGCTGGTTGCCGAGGAGCGAGCCCGAACCCTGCTCGCGCTGCTTGATCTGCTGCCACTGATGGTAGGCCGCGTCACCGTCGTCCACACGCGCGTCACCATAGACGTGAGGGTGGCGGCGGATCAGCTTGTCCGCGGCCCGCTCGAGGGATTCGGCAATGCCGATGCCGGCGCGCTCGCGCAGGAGTTCGAGACAGAAGATGCCGAGGAAGACGTGATCTCCGAGCTCTTCGGCGATGTCGTCACGGTCGCCGTCCGCGATGGCCTGGCCGGATTCGGCGGCCTCTTCGAGCAAGTACGGCGTCATGCTCTCGAGGGTCTGCTCGCGATCCCAGGGACAGCCGTCGGGTGCGCGCAGACGCCGGCAAACAGCAATGAGATCGGCGAAGGCTTTCTGCTCGCGTGCTTCATCCATCGGCTGAGAATAGCCCGCTCCGCGATGGGCGCAAAGGTGATGGCGCTCAGGTCGCCTGAACGCGCTTCCTGCGGCCGAGGACGATCGCGAGCAGCACCGCCGCCGCGAGCGCCAGCAGTGGGACCACCAGTGCCGCCGCGGCCATGCCGAGGGCGATCACATCCTCGACGATCGACACCAGCGGGTTCGCCGTGCCCAGCGTGAGCGCGGTGGACCCCAGGCGCACCTTGGCCTTGGCGCCCTGGATCGCGAGCGCGATCAACGCCAGCGCGAGCGCGACGATCTGGCCCCAGGGGGTAGGCCAGTGGATGAGCAAGGCGTAGGTCGCGAGCCACGCCGCCGCCGGCCGCAGCACCAGCCCGATGGCGTCGAGCCCGTGATCGAGCACCGGGATCTTGTCGGCTGCCAGCTCGAGGACCGTGGCGACGCCGAGCGCGATCAGCGCCGCATCGCTGGTGAGCCAGGCGACATTCGGAGAGAGACCCACGAGTCCGTTGCGCGACGCCAGACCGAGCACCAGGAGCGGCAGGAACGCGCGCAGACCACAAGCCGCCGACAATGCCACGCCGGCGCCAATCGCCAGCCATTGACTCATGTCCATCGGTTCCTCCCACGCGCAGCCGCGCCGGCATCGATTGCAGCCGGCTCCAGCGCGCGGCTATTCTACGCCGCGCGGCGCCGCGAGTTGCGTGGGAACGATCTCGCGCCGCGCCGTCGATCTTCGCGGAGGAAGCGCCGTGCCGATGCCGGTCTCGACCTGGGTCGAGGTGGACCTCGACCGCTTCGCGCTCAACCTGCGCTCCGTCCGCGAGAGGATCGGCGAGGGCCGTGGCATCCTGCTGGTCGTGAAGGCCGATGCTTACGGCCACGGAGCCGTCGAGATCGCGGCGGCCGCCGAGAGCGAAGGGGTGGCGCTGCTGGGCGTCGCCACGCTCCACGAAGGGATTCAGCTGCGACAGGCGGGCGTGAGTCTTCCGATCGTCGTGCTCTCGCCTCTGCTCTCGACCGAGATCGACGAAGCCGTCGCTCACGAGCTCGACCCCACCGTGCACGATCTCGAGTTCGCCGCGGCGCTTTCGCGAGCGTCGCAGGAAGCCTCGCGTCCGCTGCGGTGCCACGTCGAGGTGGACACCGGAATGGGCAGGACCGGCGTGAGGGAAGAGGATGCCGAGCCGTTTCTGCAGCGTCTCGTCGCGATGCCGGGGCTTCGGCTCGCCAGCCTCTTCACCCACTTCCCGGATGCCGACGGCGAGGATCTCGGATTCTCGCAGGGGCAAATCGATCGCTTTCAGCGCCTGATCGCGCGCTTGGCCGAGCACGGGATACGACCTCCGCGAATCCACGCGGCGAACAGCGCGGGCGTCGTGAACCTGCCGACTTCCCGCTTCGACTGGGTGCGGATCGGGTTGATCGCGTACGGGCAGAGGCCTCCTCGTTGCGACATCGCGATCGAGCTCAAGCCGGTCATGGCCTTCAAGAGCCGCCTGGTCCAGATCCGGGAGCTGCCGGCAGGAGCCAGCATCAGCTATGGGCGATCCTTCACGACCCGTCGCCCCACGCGCACCGGGGTGGTGGCCGTGGGTTACGGGCACGGATACTCATGGCTGCTCTCCAATCGCGGTCACATGCTGGTGGGCGAGCGCCGCGTCGCCATTCTCGGTCGAGTGACCATGGATCTGACGATGGTCGATCTCACCGACGCCGAGGGTGCGAAGGTCGGAGACGAAGTCGTGCTCTTCGGGGAACAAGGTCGCCAGACGCTTTCGCTCGACGAGGTGGCGAAGGGAAGCGAGACGCTCCCGTACGAGATCATGTGCACGATTGGAAAACGCGTGACCCGCATCTACGTTCGTGATGGACGACCGGTCAAGCTGATGTCGCTGGTCGGAGAGAGCGAGGAATGGACCCGAAGAGCCGCCGAGCACTTCCGCCTGCGCGCCGAAGCCGTGATCGCCGCTCGTCACGGATGAAGTCCGACGCCGGCCGCCTGATGGCCGAAGCCGACCGCGCCCGGCGTCGCGCCCATGCGCCGTATTCGGGCTTTGCCGTGGGCGCTGCGTTGCTGGCGGAGGATGGCCGGGTCTTCGTCGGCGTCAACGTCGAGAACGCCTCGTACGGACTCACGGTGTGCGCCGAGCGCGTGGCGCTGTGGAAGGCTGTCAGCGAAGGCGCCCGAACGTTCACCGCCCTCGCCGTGGCAGGCCCGCCGCGCCGATCGGCGTCGCCATGCGGCGCTTGCCGCCAGACGCTCGCCGAATTCGCTCCGGAGCTCAGGGTCATCTGGCGAGATGCGGCGGGCCGGCGCACGAGCCGTTCGCTGGGTCAGCTCCTTCCTCACGCCTTTCGGCTCCCCAAGTCTCGAGCGCGGTGAACTCGGACGTCCATCCAGCGGCCGAGATCGCGGGTCGCATCGATCACACGATGCTCGATCCTCTTGCGGTCGCCGAAGACGTCGATCGACTCTGTGATGAAGGCGTGGCCTGGGGATTTGCCGCGGTTTGTGTGAACCCCGTGTGGGTCGCACGCTGCGCCAGGCGCCTTCGCGGCTCCGCGGTTCGTGTCTGCTCGGTCGCAGGTTTCCCGCTCGGCGCGCATCTCACGGAGGTCAAAGCGCTCGAAGTCCGTCGCGCGGTGGAGCAGGGGGCGAGCGAAGTGGACGTCGTCATGCTCCTCTCCGCACTCCAGGCAGGAAACCTCGACCAGGCTCGCGAGGACCTCGAGGAGGTCGTGCGCGCGGCATTCCCGGCATCGGTCAAAGCCATTCTCGAGACCGGAAGGCTGGATCCTGGCCGGATGGTCGAAGCCGCTCGGACGGCCATGGCGGCCGGGGCGACTTTCGTGAAGACCTCGACAGGATTCGGCCCAGGAGCGACGGTCGATGGCGTGCGATTGCTACGCGAGACCGTGGGCCCGAAGTTCGGCGTCAAAGCCTCGGGCGGCATACGAACCCTGGAACAGGCTTTGGCCATGCTCACAGCCGGCGCCACGCGACTCGGCACGTCGGCGGGAGTCATGATCCTGAAAGAGGCGAGGATTGCCTGACGTGGACGCACGGGCCTTCATCCGAGAGAAGCGTGACCACCGTGCGCATCAGCCGGAGGCGTTGCGCGCCTTCGTCGCCGCGTGTGTCGCGGGGGAGGTGGCCGACTACCAGCTCTCGGCCTGGCTCATGGCGGCTTTCCTCAACGGGCTCGATGAGCGCGAGACTCAGGCCCTGACCGAGGCGCTCGTCGCTTCTGGACGACGTTTCGATTGGAGCGCGCTGGGGAAACCTTCGGCCGACAAGCACTCGACCGGCGGCGTTGGCGACAAGGTGTCGCTGGTGCTGGCTCCCTTGGTGGCCGCATGTGGCGTGCTCGTTCCGATGGTGGCGGGGCGTGGACTCGGGCACACCGGCGGAACGATCGACAAGCTCGAGGCCATCCCAGGCTTTCGCAGCCGGCTCTCGCCGCAGGAGATGGAACGGCAGCTCGACAAGATCGGCGTGGTGATCGTCGGCCAGGGGCCCGAGCTGGCTCCCGGCGATGGTCTCTTCTATGCCATGCGCGACGTGACGAGCACCGTGGAGTTCCAGCCTTTCATCACTTCGAGCATCGTGAGCAAGAAAGTGGCGGAAGGAGCACAGGCTCTCGTCTACGACGTGAAGTGCGGCAACGGAGCCTTCATGCGGAACCTCGACGATGCGCGGCGCCTGGCCGAACGTCTGGTCCAATCCACCCGTTCGATGGGCCTGGCATCTTCCGCGCTGCTCACCGACATGAATCAGCCTCTTGGAATCGCCGTCGGCAACGCGCTCGAAGTGCGCGAGGCCGTCGAGCTGCTCCAGGGGAAAGGCCCTGCGGAAGTACGCGACCTCACGCTGGATCTGGGCGCGCGCATGCTGCTGGCCTGCCGGGCCGAGTCCGCGCTGCACGCCGCCCGCGCGCGTCTGACGAACGCGCTCGACTCGGGAGCGGCCTGGAAGACGTTCGTGGCGATGGTGGAAGCGCAAGACGGGGACGCGCGCTCATTCGAGCGCAAGGACGGGCTTCCGCAAGCGCCGTGGACTGGAGACGTGCCGGCGCCGCGGAGCGGCGTGATCTCGAGCATCGACACCTACGGACTGGGGGAGCTGGCGGTTTCGATCGGCGCTGGACGACGCTCCAAGGAGCAGGAGATCGATCCGAGCGTCGGCTATCTCTTCCTCGTCCACGTCGGGGATGAGATCCAGGCGGGGGCCCCGCTCGCGGTCCTGCATCTCGCACGAGAGGACCGTGACGTGGCGGCGCGGCTGGCGGCGTGCGTCCACATCGACGAGCGTCCAGCCTCTCCGCTGCCTCGCGTGCTGGACGTGATCGACTGAGCTCAGTGCGTGCCGGCGGCGCTGACCGGAGCCGGACGCTGACGCTCGGTGTCGTGGTCCTCGATGCGGCCAGGATTCTGCGGAGGCATTCCTGGTCCGGTTGGCTTGAGCAGCGGCCCGGGGTGTGAGGAGCAAGCCTCTGTGGGCTCCGCCCCCTCGTTGAAGATCTCGGTGGTCACGCCGGGGCAGTTCGCCGTCGCCAGCATTCCCGTTTCCGCGCAGATCTCACGCGAGGTCGAGCCTGCGGGCATGGGGAAGTCCTCGACCGGGCGCCCGCGCACCGCACCGACCATGAAATCCGTCCAGGCGGGGAGCGCCGCTGCGGCGCCGGTCATCGACGGACCGATGGGCTTCTTCTCGTCGTAGCCCACCCACACGCCGCACACCAGGTTGGGTGTATAGCCCACGAACCAGGCGTCCATGTATTCGTCCATCGTTCCCGTCTTTCCCGCCGCCGGGTTCAGGAACCCCATCGCACGAGAGGGATAACCGGTCCCGTGATCCATTACGCTCTGGAGCATCGACGTCATCACCGACGCGGTCTCTTCGGAGAGCACTTCGATCGGTCGGGGAGAGCTCTTCTCGAGGATGGTTCCGTTCTTGTCTTCGACCTTCAGCACGAACAGCGGATCGTTGCGGATCCCCCGATTGGCGAACACGCCATAGGCGCTGGTCAGCTCGAGCAGGGTCACCTCGCTGCTGCCCAGCGCGAGCGACAGGTTCTGGCCGATCGGGCTGCGAATGCCCATGCGGCGCGCGTAGCTTCCCACCAGGGAGGTCCCCACTTTGCGCAGCAGCTTGATGGCCGGAATGTTGATGGATTGCTGCAGCGCATAGCGCAGTGTGACGGGACCTCGAAACTGCCGGTCGTAGTTCCCCGGCTGATAGAGCTCTCCATTCCCGCCAGGGAAGCTCACCGGCTCGTCGACGATGATGTCGGTGGGCCGGAAGCCGTTGTCCATGGCCGCGACGTACACGAACGGCTTGAACGCCGATCCGGGCTGCCTCCGCGCCTGCGTCGCCCGATTGAAGTTGCTGTGATTCCACTCGCGGCCGCCGACCAGTGCGCGAACGTAGCCCGTCCGAGGGTCGATCGCCGCCAGCGCGCCTTGCAGATAAGGCGTCTTCTGGCCGGCGCGAGCACTGTCGCTTTCCAGCGGGACATACTTTGCCAGTGTCGCCTTGGGCTTGAGCCGCGCCTCGAGCGAGGACAACTGCTTCTCCACCGCTCGATCCGCGATCGACTGGAGATCCATGTCCAGCGTCGTGTACACGCGGAGTCCGCCTTCGTAGACCGCGCTCGAGCCGTACTTCTCGTCCAGGTGCAGCCGGACCATCTCCACGAAGTAGGGCGCGCGGTCGTTGCTGTAGCGCATCGGAGTGACGCCGAGCGGCTGGGCCATCGCGTTGTCGAATTCCACCTGCGTGATGGCGCGCGTCGCCAGCATGTTGCGCAGCACCTTGGCGCGGCGTGCCCGCGCGGCCGCAGGACGGCGGCGCGGTGAATACAGGCTGGGGTTCGCGGGAATCCCGGCCAGCAAGGCGGCTTCCGGGAGGGTCAGCTCGCGCAGGGCCTTCCCGAAGTAGGTCTTGGCGGCCGTCTCGACGCCATAGGCTCCCTCACCGAAGTAGATCTGATTGAAGTAGAGCTCGAGGATCTGGTCCTTGGTGTAGTTGCGCTCGAGCTCGATGGCGAACACGGTCTCGCGCAGCTTGCGGCTCCAGGTGCGCTCGTGGGTGCCGAGCACGTTGCGGGCAAGCTGCTGCGTGATCGTGCTGCCTCCCTGCGCGCGACGCATGTGGAGGATGTCCGTGACGGCCGCGCGGGCGACGCCCCAGAGATCTACACCCCAGTGCTGGTAGAAGCTTCGGTCCTCGGTGGCGATCGTGGCGTTCACCAGGTGCCGAGGGATCTGCTTCAGGGGGACCGGAGAGCGGTTCTCCTTGTAGAACTCGTGAAGGACCCGCCCTCGCGCGTCGAAGACGAGTGTCTTCACGGGTGGCTGGATGGCGGTCAGCGACTGCGGGGACACCATGTCCTTGCGGAGCCACTGGACGACGCCGAAGACCACCCCGGCGGAGCCGAAGACGGCGATGACGACCACGGAGAAGAACAGCTTCCATGGGAACCGCTTGGCCGCCATGACGGCTTGCTCCTGGAACTCTGGAGGCTCAGTCGTGGATTGGTTCACGGTCGGAGGCTAGGCGGCTTCGTGGAAGAGGGTCAAGCGCGATTTCCCTTGTGCCGCGCGAGAGTTGCCCGGTGCGGAGGGCCTTCTTACAATGCGCGCGCGTTCGTCGACTTGCATTGTGCATCGACCGCGCCGTCGGAGCGCTTGAGCATGATGAAAGCAGAACAACAGTTCGAGATTCTTTCAGCCGGCGTGGACGAAGTGCTGCCCGAGGGAGCGTTGCTCGAAAGGCTGCGCGAAGCCGAGCGTGAGGCCCGGCCCCTGCGGGTGAAGCAAGGATTCGACCCCACCGCGCCGGACATCCATCTCGGGCATACCGTCGGACTCCGGAAGTTGAGGCAGTTCCAGGACCTCGGCCACCAGGTGGTGCTCATCGTAGGTGACTGCACGGGGATGGTGGGAGACCCGAGCGGACGTAGCAAAACGCGACCACAGCTGTTGCGTGAAGACATCGAGGCCAATGCCTCGACATACCTCGACCAGTTCTACCGCGTGCTCGAAAGGGACCCCGCACCGCCCCGGCGAGCGGTCGAAGTCCACCGGAACGGTGAGTGGTTCGATGGCATGGGCTTCATGGAGATCCTCGAGCTCTCGAGCAAATTCACGGTGTCTCAACTGCTCGAGCGCGACGACTTCGGCAAGCGCTTCCAGGCCGAGCAGCCGATCTCCCTCCACGAGCTCCTCTATCCGATCATGCAGGGTTACGACTCGGTGGCGATTCGTGCCGATGTCGAGCTCGGCGCGACCGAGCAGAAGTTCAATCTGCTGGTTGGGCGCGAGCTGCAGCGCGTCAACGGCCAGGCACCGCAGATCATCATGACGCTCCCCGTTCTCCCGGGACTCGACGGGGTCCAGAGGATGAGCAAGAGCCTGCGCAACTATGTCGGAGTCACCGATGCTCCAGCGGACATGTTCGGGAAGATCATGAGCCTGCCGGACGGGGTGATGGGGCTTTACTGGCGATTGGTCTCCGGGCTCGATCGACTGGAGCTCCAGGAGATCGAGCAGGAGCTCGCTGATCCAAGCACGCATCCCATGGAAATGAAGAAGCGCCTGGCCGAGCGCATCGTGACTCTGTATCACGGAGCCGAAGCGGCGGCTCGCGGCCGCCTGGATTTCGAGAAGCAGTTCAGTCGCAAGGAAACTCCGGAAGACCTCGAAGTCTTCGGAACGGGTCAGGGGACCTCGGATCGCCTCAGCATCGTCGACCTGACGGTGGCGAGCGGTATCGCGCCATCGAGGAGTGCGGCCCGGCGACTGGTCGAACAGGGCGCCGTGGACGTGGACGGATCTCGGATCGCCTCGTGGGAAGCCACCGTGGACGGGCGGGTCGAGCACGTCCTCCGCGTGGGAAGAAAGATGAAACGCTATGTCCCCGACGGCATCTTCAAGGGGTCAGGATCCCGGGCCAAATCGACCGGCAGCAAAGAGGGTCTTTAAGCTCCTTGTTCCCACCGATTTGTGGTCTGAAATCCTGGGGGGTTGACAGGGTGGGGGGTGGCGCATATATTGCGTTGGCAACGGAATCCGGCCCACCTCAAGAAGTCTTTGACTTCCTACCAATCGACGGCTAGATTCCCCGGTCGCCTCTTCCGCCAGGAAGGGGCGCTTATTCTGCGCTCTTTGAAAACTGAATAGCGCACGTGACTTGAGAGAGTCCGGCGAGGCTCCCGCGAGTGCCCGATGCTGGGTGCTTGTGGGGTTTTACCTTGCAATTAGATCCACGCGGGTGAGCTTCGGCTCGCGCGCGTGATCTCCGGTTTTTACCACGGAGAGTTTGATCCTGGCTCAGAACGAACGCTGGCGGCGTGGATTAGGCATGCAAGTCGAACGCGAAAGGGGAGCAATCCCTGAGTAGAGTGGCGAACGGGTGAGTAACACGTGAGAAACCTGCCTTCAGCAGGGGGATAACACTCCCAACGGGGTGCTAATACCGCATGAGACCACGGGGTCGCATGGCCCTGAGGTCAAAGGTGGCCTCTGCTTGCAAGCTACCGGCTGAAGATGGTCTCGCGTCCCATTAGCTAGTTGGTGGGGTAATGGCCTACCAAGGCGACGATGGGTAGCTGGTCTGAGAGGATGGTCAGCCACACTGGGACTGAGATACGGCCCAGACTCCTACGGGAGGCAGCAGTCGAGAGGCTTTGGCAATGGGGGAAACCCTGACCAAGCGACGCCGCGTGGAGGATGAAGGCCCTTGGGTTGTAAACTCCTTTTGTTGGGGAAGAAATGCGATCAGGTGAACAATCTGGTCGTTTGACGGTACCCGACGAATAAGCTCCGGCTAACTCCGTGCCAGCAGCCGCGGTAACACGGGGGGAGCAAGCGTTGTTCGGAATCACTGGGCGTAAAGGGCGTGTAGGCGGTTGAGTAAGTGGAATGTGAAATGCCCCGGCTCACCCGGGGACCGGCATTCCAAACTGCTCAGCTCGAGTATGGGAGAGGATGAGGGAATTCCTGGTGTAGCGGTGAAATGCGTAGATATCAGGAGGAACACCGGTGGCGAAAGCGCTCATCTGGCCCAATACTGACGCTGAGGCGCGAAAGCTAGGGGAGCAAACGGGATTAGATACCCCGGTAGTCCTAGCCGTAAACGGTGATCACTAGGTGTTGGAGGCATCGACCCCTCCAGTGCCGCAGCTAACGCATTAAGTGATCCGCCTGGGGAGTACGGCCGCAAGGTTGAAACTCAAAGGAATTGACGGGGGCCCGCACAAGCGGTGGAGCATGTGGTTTAATTCGACGCAACGCGAAGAACCTTACCCAGGCTTGACATGCAGTGGACGGGTGTGGAAACACACCTTCCCTTCGGGGCCGCTGCACAGGTGCTGCATGGCTGTCGTCAGCTCGTGTCGTGAGATGTTGGGTTAAGTCCCGCAACGAGCGCAACCCTTGCCCTTAGTTGCTATCAGGTAATGCTGAGCTCTCTAAGGGGACTGCCGGTGATAAACCGGAGGAAGGTGGGGATGATGTCAAGTCCTCATGGCCCTTACGCCTGGGGCTACACACGTGCTACAATGGCCGGTACAAAGGGTTCCGATACCGCGAGGTGGAGGTAATCTCAAAAAACCGGTCTCAGTTCGGATTGCAGTCTGCAACTCGACTGCATGAAGTTGGAATCGCTAGTAATCGCTGATCAGCAGGCAGCGGTGAATACGTTCCCGGGCCTTGTACACACCGCCCGTCAAGCCACGAAAGT
>DASTBI010000229.1 GCA_035712145.1 Candidatus Eisenbacteria bacterium
CCACCTGGGGATCATCGCTCGCCAGGAGGCACGCTATGCGGAAGCGGTGGATCACTTCGGCATCGCCTACAAAGTGCGACCCGACCGAGAGGACTACCGTCTCGCACTCATCGACGCTCTCGTGCTTGCGGGGGAAGACGGGACCGCTCTCAACGAGCTCAGGTCCTGGGTGACCCAGGAGCCGAATCGAGCCGAGCTCTGGGCGAGAGCCGCCTTGATCTTCGCTCGTGTAGGGCTCGTGACGGAGGCGCGACGGGCGATCGCGAATGCCATCTCGATTGCCCCATCGAACGAGGACTATCAGAAGATAGTCCGCGCCCTCGCTACACGAGATAGCCTCAACACCTCAGGCCGACCCTGACGCATCTCGATTGCAACTTCTTACTGGCTCCGGGGCCAGTAAGGATTTACACGGCAACCGCTCGACCGATCAACCGAACAGCCGTGCCAGCCAATCCGCGGCTGGCGAATGGAGATCAGTCTTGTAGATGGTCCCGTTGGGCGTGAGGTCGAGCTCGAAACGATGCGGACCCTTGCCATCGTCGATCTCCACCTGGAATTTATAGGGAGTCTTTCTCGTGCGCCTTGCGAGGGCCTCCGACGGTGGCTTGAGCGACCGCAGCGCGGGATCGCGAATCAGAGCGCTCAGCACTTGATCGACCGGCGTGCAGGGGGGCGGCGGCGGACCGGCGGCGCCGAAGCGCTTGGTGAATTCCTCGTAGTGAAGGATGAAGCCGTCGCCGCCGGCGTGATACTCGCCTTCGATCGCGACGTCGTAGCAGGGCTGGCAGTACGCGCGCATCGCCACCGTGTCGTGCAGGAACACGGCCAGCACTCGGTACTCGGGCGTCACGGAGCCGCAGCGATTACAGCGCGCGGAGTCGCCGAACGCGCGCTCGAACGCGGCGGCGCTCGCGATGCCGCTTCGGGTGGATTCGCCGCTCACGATGACCTCCAGGTGGGGTTGCAGGGCCTCGAGTCGCTCGTTAGTCTGCCCCCATGGCAGCCTTCCTCGTCAAGACCGAACCGTCCACCTACTCGTTCGCCGATCTGCAGCGCGAGAAGCGCGCGGTCTGGGATGGGGTCTCGAATCCGGTCGCCCTCCGGCATCTATCCACGATTCGCAAGGGGGACACGGTGATCGTCTATCACACCGGCGACGAGAAGCAGGCGGTGGGCCTCGCCACGGCGGTCTCGGATCCTTATCCCGATCCCAAGCTCAAGGACCCCAAGCGTCCCGTGGTCGACCTGGCTCCCGGCCAGCCTCTTCCCCGGCCGGTCACGCTCGCGCAGGTCAAGGCCGATGCCGTGCTCAAGGGCAACGATCTCGCCCGGCTCCCCCGTCTGTCCGTGATTCCGTTCAGCGAGGCGCAATTCGAGCGGTTGCTGAAGCTCGCGGGGGCCTGATTGCTCCGGTGAGCAAAGCGGAAGCCGAAAAGCGCATCCATCAGCTCGCGCGCGAGATCCATCAGCACGATCACCGCTACTACGCGCTCGACAAGCCCACCATCTCGGACGCCCAGTACGACCGGCTGATGCGCGAGCTCGCCGAGCTCGAAGCGCAGTATCCCGACCTGGTCCTCTTAGACTCCCCCACCCAGCGCGTGGGCGGCGGCATGCGCGCGGCGTTCAAGAAGGTGGCCCACGAAGCGCCGATGCTCTCGCTGGATTCGCTGATGAGCGTGGAGGAGGTGCGCGAGTTCGACGCCCGCGTCCGCAAGGCGCTGGAGATCGATGAGGTCGCGTATCAAGTCGAGCCGAAGTTCGACGGGCTCTCGGTCGAGCTGGTCTACCAGGACGGGCGGCTGCGCACCGGCTCCACGCGTGGCGACGGCGAAGTCGGCGAGGACGTGACCGAGAACCTGAGGACCATCCGCGCCATTCCGCTGCGCCTCTCCGAGGAAGGTCCCGAGGAAGGCCTTCGCGGCACGCTTGCGGTCCGCGGCGAAGCGCTGATCCCGATCCCCGAGTTCGAGGCTTTTAACAAGGGGCTGATCGAGAAGAACGAGGAGCCCTTCGCCAACGCGCGCAACGCCGCCGCGGGGACGGTGCGCCAGCTCGATCCGCGCATCACGGCGTCGCGCAAGCTCGACTTCTACGCTTACGACGTGCTGCGCGGCGAGCATGCGGTGTTCAAGACCCAGGGCGAGATGCTCGAGGCGCTGCGCGGGTGGGGCTTTCACGTCGAGAAGAGCATTCGCTCCAAGCAGAGTCTCGAGCAGGTTCTCGCCTACCACCAGGCACTCGCCGAGCGACGCGAGAAGCTGGAGTTCGAGGTGGACGGCGTGGTGATCAAGGTGGACCGGCGCGACTGGCAGGAGCTGCTCGGCGTGCGCTCACGCAGTCCGCGCTGGGCAGTGGCCTTCAAGTTCCCGCCACGCGAGGAGATCACGACCGTGGCGGACATCGTGGTGCAGGTCGGACGCACCGGGAAGCTCACGCCGGTGGCGCAGCTGCGACCGGTCGACGTCTCGGGCGTCACCGTGAGCCGGGCCACGCTCCACAACCAGGATGAGGTGGACCGCAAGGACGTGCGCGTCGGCGACACGGTGCGCATCCGGCGCGCGGGCGACGTCATTCCCGAAGTGGTCGAGGTGCTCAAGGAGCACCGCCCGCGTGGCGCCGAGCCCTTCCAGATGCCGCGCCACTGCCCGGTATGCAAGGCGCGCGTCGACCGCGTCGGCGCGTATCACCTGTGCACCAACGGCCTCGCCTGCCCCGCGCAGCTCCACGGACATCTGGTCCACTTCGCGTGGGTGGTGGACATCGTGGGGCTCGGGGAGAAGACGGTGAAGCAGCTGCTCGACCTCGGGCTGGTCAAGGACCTCGCCGACATCTACAGGCTCACGCCCATCGACCTCGCGGGCCTCGAAGGCTTCGCCGAGAAGTCGATCGAAAAGCTCATCACCGCGATCGAGAACAGCAAGCGGCCCCGCCTCGATCGCTTCCTCTCGGCACTCGGCATCGAGCACGTCGGCGAGACCGTGGCCCGGCTCCTCGCCGATCACTTCGGATCCCTCGAGCCGATGCTCGACGCCACCGAGGAGGATCTGCAGAAGATCCGTGGCATCGGCCCCGAGGTGGCGGAATCGGTGCGGCGCTTCTTCCAGAGCCCGCGCAATCGCCGCGTGCTCGAGCGCCTCCAGCAGGCCGGCGTGCGGCCGGTCGCGGAGAAGAAGGCCAAAGGCCCTCAGCCGCTCGCCGGGCAGGTCATGGTGTTCACCGGAGGGCTCGAGCGCTTCTCTCGACCCGAAGCGCAGCGCAAGGCCGAAGCCGCCGGCGCTCTGATCGCCTCCGGCATCAGCAAGAAAGTCACGCTGGTCGTGGCCGGGCCCGGCGCGGGATCGAAGCTCGACGAGGCCCGGAAGCTCAAGATTCCCGTGATCGACGAAGCCCAGTTCCTGACCCGCATCGGCGAGGGCTGAGCGCGTTGACCAACGACGACATCGCGCGCGTCTTCAGCCGGCTCGCCACCATGCTCGAGATCGACGGCGCCAATCCGTTCCGAGTCCGCGCCTATCGCGAGGCGGCGCGCGTGCTGGGCGAGCTGCTCGAGCCCGCGGCCGGCCTCGATGTCCAGGCGCTCAAGGGACTCCCCGGCATCGGTGGCGACCTCGCGGTCAAGATCCGCGACGTCATCGACACCGGGACCACGGCGCTGTTCGAGGAGACGAAGCTCAAGGTGCCGCTCGAGGTGGTGGCGCTCACCGAGCTCCAGGGCATGGGACCGAAGCGGGTGAAGATGCTGCTGGATCGGGGCATCAAGAACCGCGACCAGCTCGAGCAGGCCGCGCGATCCGGGGCGCTCCGCGAGCTGCCGGGGTTCGGCGAGACGCTCGTGACCAAGCTCATCAAAGCCATCGAGTCCGCCGCACGCATTGGGGGCCGTCCGCTGCTCTCCGCCGCGTGGCCGGTGGCCGAGGCGCTGGTCGCGCGCTTTCGTCAGATCCCCGGAGTCACCCAGACGGAGGCGACGGGCTCGTTCCGGCGCCGCAGGGAGACGGTCGGCGACCTCGACATCCTGGTGAGCGGCGGAGACGCCGCGCGGGTGATGGGAAGCCTCACCGAGTACTCCGAGGTCGGCGAGATCCTCGGGCGCGGCGACAGCAAGTCCTCGGTGCGCTTGAAGAGCGGTCTCCAGGTCGACGTTCGCCTGGTTCCCGAGGAAGGCTTCGGCGCCGCGCTGCTCTACTTCACCGGCAGCAAGGCGCACAACATCGCGCTCCGCAAGATCGCGATCGACAAGGGCTGGATGCTGAACGAGTACGGCCTCTTCGACGATGGCACGCGGATCGCGGGCCGCACCGAAGAGGAGGTCTATCACAAGCTCGGGATGGACTGGATCCCACCCGAGCTGCGCGAGGCGCGCGACGAGATCGAGCGCGCGTGGACCGGCACTCTCCCCAAGCTCATCGAGCTCGAAGACCTGCGCGGCGACCTGCACCTCCACACCGACCGGACCGACGGACGCGAATCGCTGGAAACCGTGGTGAAGACCGCCAAGGCCAAGGGCTACGCGTACTGCGCGATCACCGACCATTCGCAGTCGCTGACCATGGCCAACGGCTTCGACACCGCACGGGTGCGGCGCTCGGTGGAAGAGATCGAAGCGGTGCGCCGCGCGGTCCCGGGGATCCGCGTGCTGCACGGCCTGGAGGTGGACATTCTCGGCGACGGATCGCTGGATCTCGACGACGAGGGCCTTGGGTTGCTCGACTGGGTGATCGTCTCGCTCCACTCCAGACTCACCCAGCCGCGGGCCGAGATGACGGCGCGCGTGCTCAAGGCGCTCGCTCATCCGGCGGTCCACGTGATGGGCCATCCCACGGCCCGTATGCTGGGGAAGCGCGAGCCCGTCGACCTGGACATCGAGGCCGTGCTCGACGCGGCCGCGGCCCACGGGGTGCTCATGGAGATCAACTCGCAGCCGCACCGAGTCGACCTCTGCGATCTTCACGCGCGCATGGCGAAGGAGCGGGGCATCAAGCTGGTCATCAACACCGACGGGCACACGCTGGTCGAGATGGACCAGATGCGTTACGGGATCTTCTCCGCGCGCCGCGCCGGCCTCGAGAAGGGCGACGTGCTGAATACGCTCGAAGCGGACGAGCTGCTCGATGCCGTGCGGCGCAAGGCGCCGGCCGTCAAAGCGGTCTCGAAGGCCGCGGCGAAGGCTGCGAAGCCGGCGGCGCCGCCGAAGGCTGCCGCGAAGCGGAAAGCCGCCGCTCCGCGCGCTCGTCCGAAGCGCGCGCGATGACGACTCGCTCGCGGCTCGCCGGCCTCCTGATGTTCGCGACCGCCATGGGCTGGCTCGAGGCCGTGGTGGTGGTCTATCTCCGCTCCATGCTCGGCATGCAGCACGGCGAGGCCATGCCGGCCTATGCCGAGGTGATGGCTCGCATCCGGAGCGTGCCCTGGCTGCTGCCGGTCGAGCACGGGCGCGAGGCGGCAACCATGGCGATGCTGGCTTCCGTCGCCTGGCTCGGCGGCGATCGCCTGCGCTCGCGCTTCGGGGCCTTCATCATGATCTTCGGGATCTGGGACATCGCCTACTACGTCGGCTTGCGGGCGATGGTCGGCTGGCCCAGGAGTCTCGCCGCCATGGACCTGCTGTTCCTGATTCCGCCGCATCCCTGGTGGTACCAGCCGGTCTGGCTGCCGGTGGGGATCTCCTGCGTGATGATCGGCACCGGCCTGGCGTTGATGCGAGCCCATCGGGACACCAGTGGAACCTGACGGCTCCTGAACGGGTACCACACGGTGACTGCTTCGCAGGTGCCCGAAGGGAGGTCGCGATGCGCAAGCCAGCCCTCCTCCTGGTGATGGTTCTGCAGGCCTCGGCCGAATCCGCCTACGCCAAGATCCCTAGTGCCGCATTGAGCACCGTGCCACCGGGTATCACGGTCGTCGGCGGGACGTCCGGGACTGCCGATCCCCTCGGCAGCGCGACATTCGTGCTGCGCGATGCGGCGGACAATCCCCTGCTCTTCCAAGAGGTCGTCCTCGACTTCTCCGCCTGTTCCGACGTCCGCTTGTCGCCCGACATGGCGGATCCGGGCATCGTGGTCGATTGCGCCAACAAGACGGTGCGCGGCGTCACCGACCTCAATGGGAGCGTGACCTTCAGAGCTGTGGGCTCGGCGAGCGGACCTCCTCGATCGATCTCGAAGTGTCTCGCTGTCCGGATCCTCGGTGCTCCATTCTTCTGGCTTTCCGTCAGCGCCGATGACTTGAATGGGTCGAACGGTGTCAATCTGATGGACGTGTCTATGGCCGTGGCGGATGTCCACTCGGGACACTATCGCGCGCGCTCGGATTACGACTTCGACGGCCAACTCGATCTGATCGACATCAGCGTTCTGTTGCGCGCAGTCTATGCCGGCGGCTCGA
The DNA here is from genome assembly GCA_035712145.1 of Candidatus Eisenbacteria bacterium. Classification (NCBI taxonomy): domain Bacteria; phylum Candidatus Eiseniibacteriota; species Candidatus Eiseniibacteriota bacterium. The sequence goes on from DASTBI010000229.1 coordinate 6,391, forward strand.
CCGTGAGCGGCCTGGGGTGCGCGCAATGAAGCGGCTCTCTTCGAGATGGACTTGTTGCTCGGCCGGCTTGCTGTGTCCCTTGCTCCTGTCTGCCGGGCTCTTCGCCCCCGCGATCGCAGGTGACAAACCATTTCCTCCGAACTCCACGCTACCCAAAGGAGTCACCCTGGTCGGAACGCGGGATGGCGTCCCGGATCCCCTGGGCGCCACGGTGTTCCTCATCCGCAGCCTCTTACATCCGCTGCCGAACGTCACGGTGACCCTGGACTTCGCCAACTGTCCCGATGTCCGGTTGGGCGACATGACGGCGCCCGACACCTGGTTCAACTGCGGCGCGAAAACGATCTCGAAGCTGACCGACGGGACGGGCACCGTCACTTTCATCGTGGTCGGAAGCACGGACGGCGCCTCCAGGCCTCTGTCCGAATGCGTGCGAGTCTTCGCGGACGGTGTGGCGTTCCCGGCGCTGATCGCGAGCTCCTACGATCTGAACGCCGCCGGAGGAGTCAACGGTCTGGATCTGTCGATCGCCGCGGGCGACGTCTTCTCGGGTCAGTACCGCGGACGCTCCGACTTCGACTTCGACGGCGACCTCGACATGATCGACGTCAGCCAGATGGCTCGGGCGATGTTCGCCGGCGGCTCGGCGACGAGCGCCGTGACTTGTCCCTAGCGACGCTGCGGCTACGGCTAGAACACGATCCCGAAGCTGACCGGAACCACCTGGATCTGGTCGGTTTCGATCAGACCCTCTTCGGTGTAGACGTTGTCCACGCGTCCCTCGGCGTAGAGGCTCACGACGCTCCCGAGCTTGATGACCAACCCTCCTCCCGCGTTCACACCGAAGCGGGTTTCCGAGGTCTCGGTCTCCGCGAGCAGGCCCTTGGTCTCCATCTTGATGTTGTAGGCACCGACGCCGGCCACGATGTAGGGCCGGATGGGACCGGACTGGACCAGGTACATCTGGAAGTTCGCGAGTCCGGCCATGATCTGTCCGGTTCCCGTCGGCACGGCAACCTTCGCATCGTCGAGATCGAAGCTCGAAAAGGTGAAGTCGAGACGAGGCTGGATCGGCAGCATGCGCAGATTGAAGCGCAGGAAGCCCTGGCCGTTGAATCCGTTCTCGAACGCCTCATCCGCGTCCTTCACCGGCACGCTGACGCCACCGCCGATGCCGATGCTGATCAGGCGATTGGAGGAAAGCTCGTCGTGCATTTGCGCGGCGGCCAAGGCGGGAATCACTGAGAGGAGAGCCGCGATGCAGAGGCGAGGAGCGAAGAGCGGTCTCATGAAGGACTCCGTGTGGGGATGGCGCGGCTTCAGACCTTTTCGGCCACGCTCTTGGCCTGCAGGAAGAGCAGCAGGTAATCCCGGCCTCCGGCCTTGGAATCCGTGCCGCTCATGTTGAAACCCCCGAAGGGATGGACGCCCACCAGGGCGCCCGTGCACTTGCGGTTGATGTAGAGGTTGCCGACGAAGAACTCGCGCTTGGCGCGCTCGATCTTCTCGGGATTGCGCGTATAGACCGCGCCGGTGAGTCCGTAGTCGGTGCCGTTGGCGACCTGGAGCGCCTCGTCGTAGCTCTTGACCGGGATCACCGCCAGCACGGGCCCGAAGATCTCCTCCTGCGCGATGCGTGCGCTCGGCTTGACGTCGGCGATCACGGTGGGCTGGACGAACCATCCTTCCTGCCCCGCCACCGGACCGCCACCCGCGATCAGGCGACCTTCCTTCTTACCGACCTCGATGTACTCGAGGATCTTCTTCTGGGCCGCAGGGCTCGAGACTGGGCCGAGATTGACCCCGGCTTTTTCGGGCTCGCCGACCACGATCTTGTCGACCTGCGCCTTGAGCTTGTCCAGGAAGGCGTCGTAGACCTTTTCGCTCACGATCGCGCGCGAGCACGCGGAGCACTTCTGCCCCTGGAAACCGAAGGCCGAGGCGCTCACGCCCTGCGCGGCCGAGTCGAGGTCGGCCTCCTCGTCGACGATGATGGCGTCCTTGCCGCCCATCTCGGCCACCACGCGCTTGAGCCAGATCTGGCCGGGCTGCACCTCGGCGGCGATCTGGTTGATGCCGATGCCCACTTCCTTCGATCCGGTGAATGACACGAAGCGGGTCTTGGCGTGGCGAACGATCGCGTCGCCGACGACGCCTCCGCTGCCGGTGACGAAGTTGAAAACGCCCGGAGGAAGCCCGACCTCGTCCATGAGGTGGAAGAACTGCCAGGCGATCGCCGGAGTGTCGCTCGCCGGCTTTACCACCACCGTATTCCCGGTGACAATCGCCGCGGTCGTCATGCCGACCGTGATCGCCAGCGGGAAATTCCAAGGCGGGATGACGGCGCCGACGCCGAGCGGGATGTAGACCATGCTGTCGCGCTCACCCGGGATCTGGGTGACCGGCTGAGGCCCGTCGTAACGCAGCATCTCGCGCGCGTAGAACTCCATGAAATCGATCGCCTCGGCCGTGTCGGCGTCGGCCTCCGGCCAGCTCTTGCCGACCTCGAGCACCATCCACGCGGAGAACCAATGACGACGCTCGCGCATGCGCCGCGCGGCTTCGATCAGGTAGGCGGCACGCTCGGTCGCCGGAACCCGTGACCAGTCGGCGAAGGCCCGGTGCGCGATCTCGACGGCTTCCATCGCCTGCTCCCGGGTGGCGGACTGGAATCGGCCCAACACCTCCGACGGTCGGGCGGGATTCTTCGACTCGAAAGTCCCACTGCCCTTTCTGCGCTCACCACCCATGACCAGCGGATGCTCCTGGCCCAACGCCGCGCGGACGTCGGCGAGCGCTTTCTCGAAAGCGCTCCGATGCTCGGGAAGCGTGAAGTCGACGTAAGTGGTCGGCGAATAGGTCGGCAGCGCCTTGGGATCGACCGGTGCGATCCCACGCGTCGTGGTCGGATTCATGACTCCTCCGGCGTTGATGGTCGCGGACGCGGGAGTCTAGCAGTCCCCGATGGATCAATCGAGGCGCACGACCCTGGCCACCGGGCTCGTCCCGCCGTCCAGAAGACGTGCCAGATAGATGCCCGCTGGAACGGCCACTCCGCCCTCGTCGCGCCCGTCCCAGCCCACCGAGGACGCTCCGCCGCGGACCAACAGCCGGCGTACCGCGCGGCCCTGCACGTCGTGAACGACGAGCGGCGCCTGGTGGTCGAGGGCCTCGCCGAGGCGAAACTGTGTAGCGGAGCGCATGACGCTCGGTTGCGCCCAGAGGCGCCGTGCACGACCTTGCGCTGGCTCCGAAACCGAGACGTTGGATTCGCCGATCCGCTCCCCGGTCCAGGTCGCGACGGCCACGGTGCAGGGATCGCTCATGACCGGAACGAAGTCCATCGTGAACTGGATGCGGAAGCCATCGCCCGTCGACGGCTCGAGCGGGCAGATGTCGGATGTGCTGACGCTGAGGCCGAGCAAGTTGATGCCCTCATCAGCGTCCATCACCATTCGCTGATCGGTGATGGCTCGCACGAAGCCCGCACGGTCACGGTGGGCGACACGGTAGGAGATCGCAAAGGCCCCCGGCATCTGGATGACCGTGGGAGAACCCACCAGTGCCGGCGTGTAGAGGCCATCCTGCAGGAGCTGGACGCACAGGTCGAAGACCCCATCGTCTGGTGTCCGTTGCCCGGCTGCTCCATCCCACACGAGGTAGGTCTCGGCCGTGAAGCCGTGGTCGCCGTGGTCCGCGAGCAGCATCTCGACACCCGGCTCGCCCGGAATTCTCACTGCCCCGTCGCCCGCGTCGGCGCCCATCATCCCGATCGGTAGCTCGTCACAGGGATCGGGTGGTGCATCGCAATCCATCGCGGACCGCAGGATGAGACGCAGGGTCTGGATGCTCACGTGAGGCTCTACGGGGTCGGGGGGCAGGATGTCCACTCCGTAATCCAAGGGCGCGGTCGGATAGGGCGGCCCCGCGACCGCGAGCGCCGGCGCGTCGTAGGCGAGCGGGATGCTGTGGGCCTTCGCCATCCGGAGATCCGCGAGGTGGTAATCCCCCTGCACCGGCGCCGACAGCGTCACCTGGACGTGCACGATCGCCGTCTTGTCGAGATTGGCGGCATAGGCGCTCAGCGGGATCTCGAAGAACGGGCCGGGCGCGACGATCGGCACGCTCTCGACGTCGCTGGCGCCTGACGCGTCCTCCAGCCGGACCTCGAGCGTCGCTCCGCCGGAGACGGCGACGGTCACCTGCGCGACGATCTTCATCAGGACGCCCCCGCCGGTGATATCCACCGGCGCCGTCGGTCGGTAGCGAAGCTCGAGCCGGCCCCCACCACCAGCGGGCATGACGGTCGCGATCTCGTCGTTCACGGCGACCATGTGGAGCTGAGCGCCCGCGGGGTCGCTGCCCAGAGCGTGGAGGCGGACCTCGCGCTGGCTCGCGATGCAATGGAACGGGGGAAGTCCGGACTGCACCGCAGAGGCGCTTCCACCTGCGGGCGCCATGAGATCGAAAGGGCCGTGCTCGAAGTTATCGATCACCAGCGCCGAGGCGGGATGAGCGAGAAGCATCAGGGTGACGCAAACGATCGATGCGCCGGTCGTGAAACGGATCGGCGAGGCCATGCGTGGCCGCTGAGTGGATCGGAACCCGGGGGTCATCACCTTCTCCTCGAATCGGCCTGAGGAACCGAGGCCAGCCGAACATTGTCGCCTTCATCGAGGAGAACGGATTAGAACCGCTCGTCGCACAGGCAAAGGAGCCAGCAGGCGGCGAGCCGGGCACTCAGCGGGGCGGAAGTTCTCTCAGACCTGGACCTTGGCCCCCAGCGCCGCGATCAAGGCGCGACAGAAGTCGGGCAGATCGGCGGGCGTCCGACTCGAGATCAGGTGACCGTCCACCACGACGCTCTGATCGATGAAGGTGGCGCCGGCGTTCTCGAGATCGTCCTTGATGGCCGAAACTCCGGTGACCTTGCGCCCGTCGAGGATGCGCGCGCTGATCGGCACCCATCCGGCATGACAGATCATCGCAATGGGCTTTCGGTCGCGATCGAATTCCTTCACCAGCTCGAGCACCACCGAGCTGCGGCGCAGGCGATCCGGCGCCCATCCGCCGGGAATCACCAGCGCGTCGAAGTCCCCGGTGCGCACCTCGTCGAGCGTGCGGTCGGGCTTGCACGGATAGCCGTTCTTGCCCGCGTACACCGTCTTCTCGGGCCCGGCCACCACCACTTCCATGCCTTCTTCCATCAGCCGCAGCTTGGGATACCAGAGCTCGAGGTCCTCGTAAGCGTGCTCGACCAGGACGAGCACGCGTCGGTTCATGCGCAGCGGAGACATCCGTCACCTCCTTCGTCGATTGAACGCCGACTTTGAGCGACGCCTTCGCCCGCGTCAAGAGCGGCCGCCGGACTCCCTGGTCCCGCGGCTCACGCTGTCGCATACTGCCGCCCCATGCGTCACCACTTGGCCGCCCGCATGCTCGTGGGACTGCTGATCGGGCTCGTCCTCGGCTCGGCCGCTCACTTCTGGTTCGCCGAGGCGCCGTGGCTCACCGGCTTCGTGAAGTACGTCACCGACCCGGTCGGCAAGATCTTCCTGCGGCTCCTCTTCATGCTGGTGATTCCGCTGATCGTCTCGGCGCTGTCGCTCGGCGTGTCGGGTCTGGGCGACTTCCGCAGTCTCGGACGGATCGGCTTGAAGACACTCGCCTACACGGTCGCGGTCTCCACGGTGGCGGTGCTGCTGGGCGTGATGTTCGTCAACGTCTTCAAGCCCGGCGCGGGATTGTCGCCCGACCTGCGAGCGCGACTCTCGGCGCAGGCCTCGGCCGCACCGCCCCCCGCGCCCGCGGCAGGCTCGACCGGCGTCGACTTCCTGGTCGGCCTGGTGCCCAACAACGTGATCAAGGCGATGGCCGATGGCGACATGCTGGCGGTGATGGTGTTCGCATTGTTCCTGGGGATCGGCATGTCCCTCACCCGCACCGAGCCGGCCCGGCGCCTCGAGGAAGCGCTCGAAGGGCTCTACGACGTGGTCATGCGCCTGCTCGGCATCGTGCTGAAGTTCGCTCCGATCGGCGTGGCATGTCTCCTGTTCACGCTCACCGCACGGCTCGGCCTCGACGTGATCCGCCAGCTCGGAGCGTACGTCCTGGTGGTGGTCGGTGCGCTCGCGGTGCACCAGTTCATCGTCTATTCCCTGACGGTGGCGTGGCTCGGCGGCATGAGCCCCCTCAAGTTCTTCAGCGCCGTGCGACCGGCAATGGTGACGGCGTTCTCGACGGCATCGAGCAATGCCACGCTGCCGACGTCCCTGATGGTGGCCGAGGAGAACCTCAAGCTGCCGTCGCACGTCAGCCGCTTCGTGCTGACGCTGGGCTCGACCGCCAACCAGAACGGCACCGCCCTTTTCGAAGGTGTCACCGTGCTGTTCCTCGCCCAGTTCTATGGCGTCGATCTCACCCTCGCCCAGCAGGTGAGCGTCGCGTTCATCTGCGTGCTGGGCGGCATCGGCACCGCCGGCGTTCCGGCCGGCTCGATCCCGGTGGTGGTGATGATCCTCGGCATGATCGGCGTGCCGGCCGAAGGAATCGGCATGATCCTCGGCGTGGATCGTTTCCTCGACATGTGCCGCACCACGCTCAACGTGACCGGCGATCTGGCGGCGGCCGTGGTCGTGTCACGCGGCGAGGAGTCCCAGACCTAGCTTCGAGCGGCTTTCATCGGTTCTTCACACGCCTCTCCCACCATCGTTTCTGAATCATGTCCAAAGCCCAGGTTCTGCTGGTCGACGACGACGAGAAGACCGTCGCCACGGTGACGCTCTATCTCGAGCACGCCGGCTTCGATGTGGTCACCGCGAGCGACGGAGTGGGGGCGCTGGCCATGGCGCGCCGCGAGCCACCGCCGGATCTGATCGTCCTGGACCTCATGCTGCCCGGGCTCGACGGACTGGAGGTGTGCCGCAGGCTGAGAGAGGAGTCGTCGGCGATCCCGATCATCATGCTCACCGCCCGGTCGTCGGAGGAGGATCGACTCAAAGGCCTCGACCTCGGCGCCGACGACTACGTGGTCAAGCCGTTCAGCCCTCGGGAGCTGGCCGCCCGCGTGCGGGCGGTGTTGCGACGTGCGCCGGGCGCCGAGGATGAGACCCCCTTGCGAGTCGGGGCGCTGGTGATCGATCCGGCGCGGCATGAGGCCACGGTGCGCGGCGAGCGCGTGCCGCTCACGCCACGCGAGTTCCGGCTGCTCGAGGTCCTTGCACGAACGCCGGGCCGCGCGTTCTCGCGCTCCGAGCTGGTCGAGCGGGCGTTCGGCGCCGAGTCCGAAGCGCTGGATCGCACCATCGACGCGCACATCGTCAATCTGCGTCGCAAGATCGAAGTCGACCCCGCCAGGCCTGCGATCGTCGAGACGGTCTTTGGCGTGGGCTACCGACTGCGCGGAGACGCCTCGTGATCCGCAGCTTGCGCGCGCGGCTGTTCCTCATCGCCGCCATCACCATCGTGGTCGCTCTTGGCGTGGTGGGATTGATGTCCCGGCGCGTCGCGCAGATGGAATTCCGCCGCTTCGAGCTGGTCGAGCGCGCCGCCCACGTGGAAAACCTGGCGCGCGAGCTGAAGCGCCGGGTCGCGCTGGCCGACTCGGCGCGCCTCGACAGTGTGCTGGCGGAGCTGGGCCGCACGGAGCAGCGTGAGCTGCTCCTGGTGGCGCCGGATGGCCGAGTGCTGGGGGCTTCGACCCCCGAGCTGCGGGAGTCACGGGTGACGATGGGTCCTCGGGGTCGCATCGAGATCGATCGCGAGGTGCGGCGGGGAGCGACCTCCGCTCAACTGCGCGCGGTGCTGACGGGCGGCCCGAGGGCGGAGCTGCGGCGGGCGGATGGGAGCTTGCTGGGCATACTGGCGATCCTGCCGGCCGCGGGGCGTGAAACGAGCCACGCCCGCCCCTTTGGCCTGAGCTTCGATTTGCGCCTCGCGACCGCCGCCGGGGCCGCCGGGGTGGTGGCCCTGGCGCTCTCGTGGTGGCTCTCCCGCCGCATCCTTCGTCCGGTGGATGCGCTGACCGTGGCGGCGCGCCGGCTGGGAGCGGGCGATCTCTCCCCACGCGTTCCCGCCACCTCGGGCGACGAGATCGGCGAGCTGTCACGCGCATTCAACGCCATGGCCGAGGCGCTGTCCCGGCAGGAGACGCTGAGGCGGAATCTGATGAGCGACGTCGCTCACGAGCTGCGCACACCGCTCACCAATCTTCGCGGTCAGATCGAAGCCGTCGAGGACGGGCTGCTCGCGCCGAGTCCCGAGACGATCCGCTCACTGCGTGAGGAAGTGCTGCTCCTCTCCCGCCTGGTCGAGGACCTGCAGACGGTGGCCGTGGCCGAAGCCGGCCGGCTCTCGCTCGATCGAGCGCCGGTCGCGCTGCCCGACCTGGTGGAAGGCGCGCTCGACAGCATTCGCGTGGTGGCCGCGGATCGCGGGATCACGCTCGCGAGCACCATCCGCGACCTGCCGATGGTCGATGCCGATCCGACGCGGATCGGCCAGGTGCTGCGCAACCTGCTGGCGAATGCCGTCACCGCCACGTCCCAGGGCGGCCGCATCGAGGTCTCGGCCCATGCCGAGGAGGGGTTCGTTCATGTGTTCGTGACCGACACCGGAGCCGGCATCGCGCCCGAGCATCTGGCCCACCTCTTCGAGCGCTTCTATCGGGTCGATGCCTCGCGAACTCGTACGACGGGAGGCGCGGGCCTCGGGCTGGCCATCGTCAAGGCCATCGTCGAGGCGCACGGCGGAGCGGTGACCGTGACGAGCGATCTGGGCCAGGGCACCTCGTTTCGATTCACCCTGCCCCGAGTCGAGCCCTGAGCTTCATCAGTTCTTCACGCGGCCGCTCTAGGGTGGCGCTCGCATCGGCCGCTTGAATCTCGTTTCGATGGAGACGCCCATGAGAACTCGTTCCGTGTTGCTCGCATTGACGGTCGTGCTTCTGGTTGGAGCGGCCCCGGCCAGTTTCGAGTTCCCGGACACCGAGGTCGGCCGCCGCGCATCGGCCTACCTGGCCGCGTTCAACTCCGGCAAGGAAGAGGAAGTGCGGGCGTGCATCGAGGAGCACGTCTCCAAGGCCGCCCTCGCGCAGCGACCGATCGACGAGCGAGTCGCGATCTACCGCGACATGCGTGACGAGCACGGCAAGCTCACGCCGCTCCGCGTGATCGAGTCGGCCGACGACCACGTGCAGATCCTGGCGAGCACGTCGCACGGCGCCACGCTCGACATCACCTTCCTCGCGGAGGCTCATGCGCCTCACTTGCTGCTGGGACTGCGGATCATCGACCAGGATCCCGGCGCTGACGCCGAGGCGGCGCCAATCGCCACCACACCCCTCACCGAGGAAGGGGCGATCCAGGCCTGGCGCGCACAGCTCGACTCATTGTCACGGGCGGGCGCGTTCTCGGGCGCGGTGCTGCTGGCGAAGCAGGATGCGGTTCTCTTCCAGTCCGCCTACGGCGAAGCGTCACGTGAGATCCACACCCCGAATCGAACCGACACCAAGTTCAACCTCGGCTCGATCAACAAGATCTTCACCAAGATCGCGATCGCCCAGCTCGTGGCTCAGGGCAAGGTCAAGCCCGACGATACGATCGACCGCTATCTTCCCGACTATCCGAAGGCGGCGGCGAGCCGTGTAACGGTGCGCCACCTGCTCGAGCATCGCGGCGGCGTGGGCGACATCTTCGGCGAGGCGTACGACCGGGCCGACAAATCGAAGCTGCGGCGCGTGCCGGACTGGATTCCGCTCTTCCGCGACAAGCCGCTCGCCTTCGAGCCCGGCACTCGACAGCAGTACTCGAACGGCGGGTTCGTCCTGCTCGGCGCGATCGTCGAGAAAGCCTCGGGCGAGGATTACTACGACTACATCCGGAAGCACGTCTACGGACCGGCGGGGATGAAGAACACCGATCACTACGCCCAGGATCAGAAGGTCGCCAATCTCGCCGACGGCTACACGCGCCAGACTCACCCGGGCGTCACGAAAGGGCAGGACGGTCTGGGGAACAACGCACCGACCCGGCCGATGCGAGGCAGTCCGGCGGGCGGCGGTTACTCCACGCTGGCCGACATGCTCACGTTCACCCGCGCGCTGCGCGCGCAGAAGCTGGTTCAGGTGAAAGGGCTCGGCCGTGGTTTCGAGGAGCTCACGCCGGGCCCGGACGGCCGCCTCGGCCTCGGAATCGGCGGCGGGGCGCCCGGCCTCAATGCCGCCGTCGAGATGGCGGGCGACTACACGATCATCGTGCTCGCCAACCTCGATCCACCGGCGGCGCAGCGGGTCGCCTCTTCGCTGCGCGCCTGGCTGCCGGGGACGGGCGGAGGCGGGCGGCGCGTGCGTGTGGGCGGAGGAGCACATGCCGGAACAGGGATGGGCCCGCAGGTCGTGTCGCACGAGCCCAAGGGCCCGGATCGGACCGCGGTCCCCGAGAGCGGCGCCGAGGTGGAAATGAGTCGTAGCGAGCATCTCCCGGCGGTGAGCGTGATGATCAACGGCCGTGGACCGTATCGCTTCGCGCTCGATACCGGCGGCGGCATGAGCGCGAGCATCGACTCGACGGTGGCCGCGGCGCTGAAGCTCGAGCCGATCGGTCAGGTCCGCGCCGGTGATCCGAGCGGTCGCAACCCCATCACGCTCGACCTCGTGCGACTCGAGTCATTGAGCATTGGCAAGGCGAAGTTCGAGGGAATAGACGTCTCCGTGCGGTCCGGACGCATGCGAAGCCTCGGCGAGCATGTGGATGGCATCCTGGGCTTCGCCCTGTTCAAAGACTGCCTGCTCACGCTCGATTATCCCGCGAATCGCCTGCGTATCGATCGCGGTGAGCTGCCGGCGGTGAACGGGAAGGACGTGCTCGCCTTCGACCGGCGTCGCGGAATCCCGTCGGTGCGGGTCCAGGTCGATTCGCTCTGGGTCGAGGCCGACGTGGACGCCGGCGCGCCCGGAGGGTTTTCGCTGCCCGTGAGCCTGGAGCCGAAGCTGGCCTTCACATCCGCGCCGCGCGTGATCGGCCGCGGCCGCACGCTGGGGAACGACTTCGAGATCCGTGCGGGTGAGATCGAGGGCTCCGTACGTCTGGGCGGCTACGAGTACAAGGGAGCGAGCGTGGAGTTCCAGCCGGTGTTTCCGATGGCGAACGTCGGCTCGCGCGTACTGCGGGACTTCCGGGTGACGTTCGACCAGAAGAACGGCAGGATGCGGCTGGCGAAGGCGACCTAGAGCGGCGCCGCGCGGCGAATGCGATCCCGCTGCGCCGCCTCGCTTCCACGCACGTAACGATCGAACAGATCCTTCGCCACATCCGGTGTGTGGTAGTACGTCAACCGTTTGTTCTGCAGATCGAGCACCCAGAGATCGCCT